>DASUAS010000243.1:0-11070 GCA_035763625.1 Acidimicrobiia bacterium | reverse complement strand
ACCCGGTCGGCGTCATCGAGGCGTTCCGGATCGTGCGTGAACGCGTTCCCGACGCGCAGCTCGTGCTCGCCGGCTCCATGGCCACCGACGACCCCGAGGGGTTCCGGCTGTGGGACGAGACCGAAGCCGCCCGCGCCGGTGATCGCGACATCTACCTGCTCTCGAACCTCCACCAGGTGGGATCGGTGCAGATCAACGCGTTCCAGCGCGTCGCCCAGGTCGTGCTGCAGAAGTCGTTGCGGGAGGGCTTCGGCCTCACGGTCAGTGAAGCGCTGTGGAAGGGTCGTCCGGTGATCGGCGGTCGCGCCGGTGGCATCAAGCTGCAGATCCGCGACGGCTTCGACGGCTACCTCGTCGACTCGATCGAGGAGTGCGCGCAGCGCACGATCGATCTGCTCGCCGATCCCGTCGGTGCCGACGCGCTCGGCGCGCAGGGCCGCGAGCACGTGCGCGAGAACTTCCTCTGCACCCGCGAGCTGCAGGACTGGCTGACGCTCCTCGGAAGCCTGCGCGCATGATGCTCGTCACGCACCGGGGGCCGTACCGGTTCTCGGTGTGCGACGACGGATCGTTCGCGGCCCGGCGCGGCGCCGGCGGACTCGTGAGCGCCATGCTGCCACTCGTCCAACGCGACGACATCGGCGAGCCGCCGTCGTGGGTCGCAGCCGCCATCGACGAGGGCGACCGGGCCGCGGTGGCCGCGGGCGCGGCGACGGTGCCGGGCCTCGACCTGCACCTCCTCGAGCTCGATCCCGCGCTGCACCGCATGCACTACGACGTGATCTCGAACGCGGTGCTGTGGTTCCTCCACCACGGCCTCTTCGACCTCGCTCGCCGACCCCGGTTCGACCGCTACCTGCGCGAAGCGTGGGACGGCTACGTGGCGGTGAACGCCGCGTTCGCCGACGTCGTGGTCGACCGCGCGCGCGACGGCGAGCAGGTGCTCGTGCACGACTACCACCTCGCGCTCGTGCCCGGGATGGCGCGCGCCGTGCGACCCGACCTGCGGCTGACCCACTTCACGCACACGCCGTTCTGCGGCCCGAACTCGATCCGGATCCTCCCCACCGACATGGCCGAGGCCGTCTGCGCGTCGATGGGCGCGGTCACCGCCGGCTTCCACACCGCGCGCTGGGCCGCCGCGTACTCCGCGTCCGCCCGCGAGGTCACCGGCGCCGACGTGACTCCGCCCTACGCGGCACCGCTCGGTCCCGATCCCGACGCCCTCGCCGAAGTGGCGGCGAGCGACGGCGCGGCGCGGCGCGCCGCCGAGCTCGACGAGCTGGTCGGCGACCGGAAGCTGCTGTTGCGCAGCGACCGCATCGATCTCTCCAAGAACATCGTCCGCGGCTTCCACGTCTACGACGCGCTGCTCGACACCCACCCCGAATGCCGCGAACGGGTGGTGTTCGTCGCCCTGCTCAACCGGTCGAGGTCTTCTCTCGCCGAGTACCTGGCCTACGAGCAGGAGGTCGACCAGGCCGCCGCACGGGTCAACGAGCGCTGGGGCACGTCCTCGTGGCAACCGGTCGTGCTCGACACGCGCGACGACTACGAGCAGACCGTCGCCGGCTTCAGTCGCTACGACGCACTGTTCGTGAACCCGGTCAAGGACGGGTTGAACCTGGTGGCGAAGGAGGGGCCACTCGTCAACCGGCGCGACGGCGTCGTCGCACTGTCACCCGAGGCCGGCGCCTACGAGGAGCTCCACGGCGCGGTCCTCCCGGTGCATCCGTACGACATCGAAGCGGGCGCGCACGCGTTGCACACCGCGCTGGTGATGCCCGCCGACGAGCGGGCCGTGCGCGCCGCCGAGCTCCGCAGGCTCGTCGCCGTGCACACTCCACGCACCTGGCTCGACGAGCTGCTCAGCCACGCCCGCTGATCGCATCGGCGAGCGCGTCGAGCAGTGCCGCGAGCCCGGCCGGGCCGTCGACCACGACGTCGGCCGCGTGCACCTCGGGCGGGCTCTCGTCCGACATGACCCCGATGCTCACCGCGTGCGCGAGCACGCCCTCGGCCGCGAGCGCGTCGAGCGCGGCGAACGCGGGCAGGTCACCGACGTCGTCCCCCGCGAACGCGGCGGCCGCCATCCCCCGGGCGAGCTCGGCGACGGTCGTGCCCTTGTCGACGGGTACCGGCGGCCGCAGCTCCACCGCCATGCGCCCGCGCATCGGTGCTTCGAGGCCGAGTCGGGGCGCGGCTTCGGCCGCCCACCGGATCGCGGCCGGGCCCCGATCGGGCTGGTCGCGCCAGTGCACGGTCACCGCGACGACGCCCTTGCGTTCGACCAGCAGCCCCGGCAGCGCCACATCCGCCTCATCGGCCGCGCGCGCGATCGCGTCGAGGAACGGCCGAACACGCGGGTCGAGCGCCACCGAACCGCCCACGATCCGTTCGAGCCCGTAGGTGCCGAAGTAGTCGAGGCCGTCGATCGCCAGCGCGTCTCGGAGGAACCTCGCCGGGCGTCCGCTGACCACCGCGACCTTCCCGAGCAGGGGCGCGAGCCGGGCCAACGCGCGCCGGGCTGCGGGGAGCGGCCGCGCGTCGTCGGGATCGAGCACGATCGGCGACACCGACCCGTCGAAGTCGACGAACAGGCCCGCGCGCGACGGCTCGTCGACGAACTCCTGGAGCGCTCGCGGGACGGTCACCTCGCCTCGGGCCGGGTGCTACGCGGCACCGATGATGACGATGCAGTCGGCGTCGGACGCACCGGAGGGAGGGGCCGACGGCCACGGGGCCACCTTGAGCTGGAGGCCTGCACCGAGCCCGGAGCCCTCGCGCTCGAAGCCCTTCTGGCACTCCACCACCGAACCCTGCCGCTGGGTCGAGAGGTTCGCGGGCGTCTGCATGTTGTAGCCGTTGGCGCGCAGCTGGTCGGTGAGCGTCTGGGCCCGGCCCTGCACTCCGGACGCGTTGTAGACCTTCACCCGTACCTGGCTGTTGCTCCGCACGGCCGACGTCGTCGTGCTGCCACCGACGGCGGTGGTGACGGTGCTCACCGAGGTCGTCCCGGTGGCACTGCTCGAGCCACCGCCGGAGTCGTCGAGGATCTGCAGGCCGACGATGCCCAGGATCACGGCCAATCCGATCACGATCGCGCCGCGCGCTCCGCCGGTGACGCCCGGGGAGCGCGCGGGACCCTCGCCCCGCGGCGCCGTCACCGCGAACCCGGGTCGGCCTGACGGCCCTCGAGACGTTCGCGGCGGCGACGGTCGCGCTCGCGGCGGACCCGCTTCACGGTGAGCGGGTCGTAGTCATAGGCCTCGGGCACGTCGACGAGGTGCCGGAGGATCTCGTAGTAGCGGGTCGCGGAGACCCCGAGCTCGGTGCGGATGGCCGCCTCCTTCGGTCCGGGACGGCTCCACCAGTCCCGTTCGAAGTCGAGGATGGCACGGTCGCGCCCGGAGAGGCCCATCAGGCCCGCGATCCTCGTCGTCGCGGATACCCGGGTCAAGCATTTACAGTTTCTTACAAGCGGTCGGAGCGTCCGCTTTCGGGGGGATTGTCGGGTGATCGGAAGCCGATCAGGTGATCACGCTGCGGATCACCTCGCCCGCCTCCATCGCCCGGAAGGCGTCGTTCACCTCGTCGAGGTGGATGTGGCGCGAGACCATCGAGCCGATGTCGAGACGGCCGGTCTCGACCAGCTGCACGAAGCGCGGGAAGTCGCGCCGCACCTGGGCCGAGCCGTACATGCAGCCGAGCAGCGCCTTGTTGCCGGCGAACAGCGACATCGCCGGGAAGGTGACGGTGGCGTCGAAACGGGCCATGCCGACGACGACCGCGGTGCCGCCGGCCCGGGCGATGTCGTAGGCCTGGAGGATGGTCTCGGGCAGGCCGATGACCTCGAACGCGTAGTCGGTCCCCCGCCCGCTGGTGGCGGCGCGCACCTGCTCGACGGGATCACCGTCGGCGGGGTCGACGAGATCGGTGGCGCCGAACTGCTCGGCGGTCTTGCGCTTCATCTCCACCGGGTCGACGGCGAAGATGCGCGAGGCCCCGGCGATGCGCGCGCCCTGGATGACCGACTGCCCGACGCCACCGCAGCCGATCACGGTGACGGTCGCGCCCGGAGTCACGCGCGCGGTGTTGAGGGCGGCGCCGACCCCGGTGGTGATGGCACAGCCGATGAGCGCGAGCTGCTCCGAGGGCAGGTCGGTCTCGACCTTCACCAACATCGACTCGTCGACGGTCATCTCGTCGGCGAAGGTGCCGAGACCGCTGGCCCCGATCACCGCGCTGCCGTCGGCGCGCGTGGCCTTCGGCACCATCATGTGCGAGCCCATCGTCTCGCACAGCTGCGACTGGTCGCGCAGGCAGAAGAAGCAGTTGCCGCACGCGGGCGTGAACGACGAGATCACGCGGTCGCCGACGACCACCCGCGAAACATCGCTCCCCACCGAGAGCACGGTGCCCGCGCCCTCGTGGCCGAGGATCACCGGCGGCGGGAGCGGGACGCTGCCGTTGGCGAAGCTCAGGTCGGAGTGGCACACACCGCTGGCGTCGACGTGCACGAGGACGTCGTGGGGTCCGACGGCGGGTGCGCTCACCTCCTCGATCACCAACGGCTCGTTGTACGCGGTGAGGATGGCAGCTCTCATGGTCGGTGCTCCTCAGATCGACGGCGCAACGCCGACCGGGCGGAGGTCGGCACGGCGCATGCTACCGAGCACCCGCTCGCGCTACTCGCTGTGCATCGCGGCGCGCAGCTCACGGGTGAGGTCCGCGAGCACCGCGCCGGCCTCGATGGTCACCGAGCGGAGCGTCCCCGACCACGGGAAGGGCACCTCGTAGTCGTCGCACACGGGGAGACCGGCGTCGTACCCCAGGTGCATGAGCGTCCCGCCGTGCTGGAACACGACGGGGAGCGGGAACGGAAGGCGCTCGCGGCCGATCGCGTCACCGTCGCAGAGCAGGGTGAGCTCCGCGCCACCGGCGGCCGACGGGTCGTAGTGGACCCCGAGGCGGTGCTCGCCGGCAGGCACGGGAGCCTCGCTGGCGACGACGTGGACGTCGCTCGCCCGGCTGTACGCGCATGCGAGACGCCCGTCCCGCACGTAGAGCGCGAAGCCGCCGTTCCAATCCCCCACCGCGCACAGCACGCCGGCGGCGCGGTCGTCGGGCACGTGGACATCGGCCGTGACCCTGGCACCGAGGCCCAGTCGTGCCACCTGCGCGTCGACGATCGGACTCGATTCCGGGTAGTACACGACGCGCGGGCCGGGAGCGTTGGCTGGCGGCATCATCGCCATGACCCGCGCGATCAGGTCGTCGGACATCGGGAAGACGTTGTTGCGCCCGGCCTCGGCGGCCCAACGCTGCCGGAGATCGGCGAGCCGGTCGGGGTGTTCCGCGGCCACGTCGTGGGCCTCGGAGAAGTCGTCCTCGAGGTCGAACAGCGCCCAGGTGTCGGCCGGGAAGTCACGACTCCCCTCCATGAGGCGCTCTTCGTCCATGACGCCGCGCGACACGTGGTCGGTCGTGGCCTTCCATCCGCCGCAGTAGATCGAGCGCGAACCGAGCATCTCGAAGTACTGGAGGTCGCGAGGGTTGGGCGCGTCGGGATCGTCGAAGGTGGCGCTGATGGCGGCGCCGTCGTAGGGCAGTTGGGTCACGCCGTCGACCGTCTCGGGGGGTGTGATGCCGGCGAGCTCGAGCACGGTGGGCGCGAGGTCGATGGCGTGGACGAACTGGTCGCGCACCTCACCTCGGGCGGCGAAGCCGTTGGGGTGGTGCACGATGAGCGGAGTGCGGCAACCGCCGAGCCAGGTGTAGCGCTTCCACAACCGCAGCGGGGTGTTGCCGGCCCACGCCCAACCCCACGAGTAGTGGGGGTAGGTGTGGACGTCGCCGAGCTGGTCGTGCCAGCGGCCGTTCGTCTCGACCGTGTCGGGCACGTGCTCGGTGAAGCGATGCTCGTTGAAGGTGCCGAGTGCACCGCCTTCGCCGCTGGTGCCGTTGTCGGAGACCAGCATCACGATCGTGTCGTCGAGGATGCCGAGCTTCTCGAGCTGGTCGATCACACGGCCGATCTGCGCGTCGGTGTGCGACAGGAAGCCCGCGTACACCTCCATCTGGCGGGCGAGCACCCGACGGGTCTCCGCGGGGAGCGAGTCCCACTCGTCGATCCAACTCGGTCGAGGCGTCAACGTCGTGCCTTCCGGCACGACACCCGCCTCCAGCTGGCGGGCGAACACCTCTTCGCGCCACCGGTCCCAACCGTGGTCGAAGGAGCCGCGGTAGCGCTCCACCCACTCCGGCGCGACGTGATGAGGAGCATGCATCGCGCCCAGGGCGAAGTAGAGGAAGAACGGTCGCCCCGCGCCGGCCTGCTGCTGGCGGGTGATGTTGCGGATCGCCTCGTCGGCGAGGTCCTCGCTCAGGTGGTAGCCCTCTTCGGGCGTACGGGGCGGTTCCACGTAGTGGTTGTCGCGCGCGAGGCTCGGCGCCCACTGGTTGGTGTCGCCGTTGAGGAACCCGTAGTACCGCTCGAACCCGAATCCGAGCGGCCACCGGTCGAACGGTCCGGCGTCACTGCGCTCACCACCGGGCACGAGGTGCCACTTGCCGACCGCGAACGTGTTGTAGCCCGCGTCGCGGAGCACTCGCGGGAGCGGCACCGCGGTCTTCGGGATGCGTCCGGTGTAGCCGGGGTAGGCCATCGGGAGGTCGACGAGGAAGCCCACGCCGACGTGGTGGTGGTTGCGTCCCGTCAGCAGGCAGGCACGGGTCGGCGAGCAGATCGCGGTCACGTGGAAGCGGTTGTACCGGAGGCCGTCGGCGGCGAGCCGGTCGATGTTGGGCGTGTCGATGCCCGAGCCGTAGCAGCCGAGCTGGGCGAAGCCCATGTCGTCGAGGACGATCATCACGACGTTCGGCGCGCCGTCGGGTGGTCGGGGCAGCGGGTAGTCACCCGGCTGCGACGACGCGAGATCGGGGCCGAGCACGGGACGACGCTGGTTCATGATGATCGCTTTCGGGAGGGCCGCGGGGCGGCGGACGGAACCGGTGCACGCAGCATCGCGGCGGTCGAGCCGAGCAGGTCGGCGACGAGCAGATCGGTCGAGACGTCGCCGCCGCGGCGCCGGACGCCCGGCTCCCAGTCGCGTGCGAGCGAGGTGAGCAGGAGCTCGATGGCGCGCTCGATGCGCCGGCGCCGCAACTCCACCGGTATGTCGACCAACGCGTCGTCGAGGTAGCGGCTGATGCGCCGTGCGTTCTCGCCGTACTCGGTCCCTGGCTCGGTGAAGATCGGTGCGATGCGACGGCGGGCCTGGAGCTCGGCGACGAACCCGAGGTAGTGCGAGTCGGCGGGCAGCGTCTCGAGCAGCGGGAACGCCACCGCTTCCAGCAAGGCGTGCACGTCGTCCTGGCGACCCGCGAGCACGATGTCGTCGAGCATCTCCGTACGGCGCTCGTTGGCGGCGCGGGTCCGGAACTCGACGACCGCACGGAGCAGGCCGTCGACATCGCCGAAGTGGTACTGCACCGCCGCGGTCTGGCGGCGGCCCGCGGCCTCACCGATCTGGCGGAGCGACACCCGGTCGATCCCGTGCGTCGCGTAGAGACGCTCGGCGGTGACGATGAGGACCTCACGGGTCCCCGCCGGGCTGGCGAGATCGACCTGGCGTTGCATAGCACACCCGTTCTAATATGCTGGCACGTCCGTTGCAAACGACCGGTCCGGCGAAGCACCCGGCCGGACCATCCGGGGGGAAGCATGGTGCAGCAACGAAGGACCGGCCTGCGAGCCGCCGCCGGCGCCGCGGTCGTGGTCGTCACGGTCGGAGCCCTGGCGCTCGCGGCCGGTGCGCAGGCGTCGAGCACCTCGCCCGGCAACGCGCCCGGCGTCACCGACAACCGCGTCACGCTCGGCTTCATCGGGTCGCAATCGGGAGTCGCCGCACCGACGCAGCAGGACTCCGACAAGGCGTGCCAGGCGCGCGTCGACGCCGAGAACGCCAAGGGCGGGGTGAACGGTCGCAAGATCAACCTCGAGGTCGTCGACGACAAGTCGTCGGGCGCCAACCTCACTGCGGCCAGGGACCTCGTCGAGAATCGGAACGCGTTCGCGGTCGTCGACAACTCCGCGTTCGCGTTCCTCACCTACCGCTACCTGAAGGATGCCGGCGTCCCCATGATCGGCGGCGGCTTCGACGGCTCCTACTACTACGACCAGGGCAACGAGAACATCGTCTCCGGCCTCGGCGGTGGAACCCCGGTTCCCGGTCTGGCCTACGACACCCCCACCAAGGTGATGAAGCAGCTCGGTGCGAAGAAGATCGCCGCATTGGGGTACGGCGTCTCGCCGTCGTCGAGCGAGGCGGCGAAGGCGACGGAGACCTACGCCGCGAAGGCCCAGGGCCTGAAGGGCGTGTACCTGAACAACACCGTCGACTTCGGCAGCACCGACGTGGGTCCGCTCGTGCTGGGCATCAAGAACTCGGGTGCCGACGGTCTGTACCTGCCACTCGACAACAACACGAACTTCGCGATCGTGCAGTCCCTCGTGCAGAACAACGTGCCGATGAAGGCGAACGTGATGGCCACCGGCTACGGCCAGACGCTGCTCGACCAGACGGCGGTGACGCAGGTCCTCACCCAGCACGACGTCTTCCAGACCGGCTACCGACCCGTCGAGCTCGGCGGTGCGGCGATCAAGACGTTCCGGTCGAACCTGAAGAAGTACTCCGGCATCACCGGCGTGCCCGGGTACGGCGTGTACACGGGCTACATCGTGTGCGACATGGCGATCCACGGCCTGAAGAACGCGGGGGAGAACCCGACTCGCCAGGGCTTCGTCGACGGGATCCGCAAGGCGAACGGCGGCATCTACGACGCCGCGGGTCTCACGTGCTCGCCGCTCGACCTGAGCTACGGGAACTTCGGGAAGGTCGACAAGACCAGTTGCCTCTGGTTCGCCACGGTGAAGGACGACAAGTTCCACGTCCTCAACGGAGGCAAGCCGTTCACGGGCAAGCTCGTCGGCGACCCCGCGCTCGTGCAGAAGTACGAGAGCAGCTCCGGGAACGGTGTCGCAACCACGACGTCGGCGGCGCCGAGCACCTAGAGCCGGGTGTCGGATTCGAACCGACGACGTCTTCTTTACAAGAGAAGTGCTCTGCCTACTGAGCTAACCCGGCGTGTGCGAAAGGCTATCCCGCGCGACGGCGCGCGATCTCGGTACACGCGACCGCGGCCGCCGCGCTCACGTTGAGCGACTCGATGTGCCCGTGCATCGGGATCGACGCGATCACGTCGCAGCGCGCACGCGCGAGGCGCGAGAGCCCACGCCCTTCGGCACCGAGCACGAGTACGAGCGGCGCGTCGGCGACCGACAGGTCGAAGAGCGACTGGTCACCGTCGGCGTCGAGGCCCACGCACCAGACGCCGGCCCGCTTGGCCCGGTCGAGCGCGCCGGGCACGCCGGAGACGAACGCCACCGGGAGGTGCTCGAGCGCACCGGCCGCCGCCTTGGCCACCGCCGGGGTGAGGCCGGCGGCGCGGTGGGTGGCCAGCACGACGCCGGTCGCGCCCGCGGTCTCCGCGCTGCGCATGACCGCGCCGAGGTTCTGCGGGTCGGTGACGCCGTCGAGCGCGACGAGGAACGCGCCCGGATCGCCGAGGAGATCTTCGAGGTCGGCGGCCGGCACCGACGCCGCGAACGCGATGACGCCCTGGGGCGCGTTCGTGCGGGCCCGCCGCTCGATCTGGTCGGGTGGCACCGGCCGGATGCGCACGCCGGCGTCGCGCGCGAGCGACTCCAGCTCGCCGAGCTCGGGCGTGTCGTCGGCGCCCGTCGACAGCAGCACCTCGTGGACCTTGCGCCGACCGGCGACGAGCAGCTCGCGCACCGCACGCCGCCCCTCGACCTGCTGGCCGCGGTCGTCGCGCGCAGGGCGCTTGTCGCGTCCCGCCGGCTTGTCGCGTCCCGACGGAGGCCGCCGGCGGGGCGGACTCATCGGTGCCAGATGGTGCCGGTGGGCGTGTCCTCGAGCTGGATGCCACGCCCACCGAGCTCGTCGCGGATCGCGTCGGCGCGGGCGAAGTCGCGCGCCGCGCGCGCCTCGTCGCGTTCGCGCACGAGGGCGTCGATCTCGGCGTCGCCGGCCGAGCCGTCCTCGGCACCATCGGGTGTGTCCAACCCGAACACACCGAGCATCTCGTGCACGGCGCCGAGCAACGGCGCCGCGCGGTCGAGCTCGCCGTCGTCGACCGCGCGGTTGGCGTCGCGGGCCGCTTCGAACATCACGGCCAACCCGTGTGCGGTGTCGAAGTCGTCGTCCATCGCCGAGCGGAACGCGTCGAGCGTCGCGGCATCAGCATCGGCACGGCGTGTCACACCGGCGGCATGGGCTCGCCGGAACAGGGCGTCGAGTCGTTCGATCGCCTTCGCCGCGGCGGTGAGCTCGGCGGGGCCGAGGTCGGCGGCGCGCCGGTAGTGGGTCTGCAGCATCGCCAGCCGGAGCGCGCGCCAGTCGTGCTCTGCCAGCGCCTCCTCGACCGTCGTGAAGTTGCCGAGCGACTTCGACATCTTGTCGCCGCCGATCGTCACCATCCCGGTGTGGATCCAGTGACGGGCGAACGCGTGACCGGCCCCCTCGGCCTGGGCCCGCTCGTTCTCGTGGTGCGGGAACGCCAGGTCCTCGCCACCGCCGTGCAGGTCGAAGCCGTCGCCGAGCAGGTCGAGCGACATCGCCGAGCACTCGATGTGCCATCCCGGCCGACCGCGACCCCAGGTCGAGTCCCACGCCGGCTCTCCGGGTTTGGCCGCCTTCCAGAGCGCGAAGTCCATCGGGCTGCGCTTCGCCTCGTCGACGTCGACGCGGGCGCCGGCCGACTCCCGCAGCTCTTCGATCGAACGGTGCGGCAGCGCGCCGTAACCGGGGAACGTCTCGACCGCGAAGTACACGCCCTGGCCCGGCACCTCGTAGGCGTGGCCGCGCTCGACGAGCTCGCCGATGAGGTCGAGCATCCCTCCGATGTACTCGGTGGCGTGCGGACGGTGGTCGGCGTCGCGCACGTTCAAGCGACGCATGTGGTCGAAGTACACGGCTTCGAACT
>DASUAS010000242.1:0-3618 GCA_035763625.1 Acidimicrobiia bacterium | reverse complement strand
ACCCCGACGAGATCGATGACGTCCATGACCGTCAGCGCGGCGTCGAAGGTGCCGCCGGCGCAGTTGACCCAGAGCTCGATCGGGTCGTCGCCCAGCGCGTCGAGGGTCATGAGCTCGGCGGCGACGCGCGACGCGGTCTCGAGGTCGGCGAGCTGCACCGGCGCGGCGAAGCGATCGGTGTACGCGGCGAACCACTCGGTGTATCGCGCGAAGTGACGACGTCGGCGCGCGAGGTTGTCGGCGAGCTTCTCGAGCTGCACGAGACCGAACGCGGCGCCGAGCTCCGAGGGCTCGAAGTTCCACGCCACCTCGTCGAAGATGAACTGGTTGTCGTAGTGCACACCGTCGAGGTCCTGCCAGAAGTCGCGCTCGCGCCGCTTCGATCCGAAGAAGTTGAGCTCCGAGCGTCGCCCCCAACGCCGCAGCATGACCGCGCGGTCGCGCCAGTCGTCGTCGTCGACCATGACCATCCCGCCGTTGCCGGCTGCGGTGATCACGTGTGAGTTCGCGAAGCTGGTGACGCTGATCGTCGACCGGGCACCGGTGGGCGTGCCGCGCAACCTGGCACCCAGCGTGTCGCACGAGTCCTCGATCAGCGGCAGGTCGTGTCGCGCCGCGATCTCGGCGATCCGATCCCAGTCGGGTGCGTTGCCGATGAGGTTCGGGAACAGCAGCGCGCCGGTGCGGTCGGTGATCATCTCCTCGATGCGATCGACGTCGACGCAGTACGTGAGCGGCTCGCAGTCGACGAACACCGGTACCCATCCGCCCCGCACGATCGGCGCGACATCGGTGGAGAACGTCAGCGCGCACGTGACGACCTCGGCACCCGGCGGCAGACGCAGCAGATCGAGCGCGAGGTACAGCGCCGACGATCCCGAATTGCACATGACACCGTGCTGCTTGCCGAAGCGGGCGACAACTTCGCGCTCCATGCGCACGACGCGCCGTCCCGGCCACAGCCCCTGCGGTCCCGAGCGCAGGACCTCGACGACGGCCTCGATCTCGCGCTCGTCGTGCACGCTGCTCGAGTAGAAGATCCGGTCCGACGCTTCGGCCGTCAACTCATCCACCGCCCGCCGTTGACGTCGAGGGTCTGGCCGGTGATCGAGCGGGCGCGGTCGGAAGCCAGGAAGACGATGGCGTCGGCGACGTCGTCGGGCGTGGGCAGGCGCCGCAGCGCCGTGTCGGCGGCCATCTCCACCTGCACCGCCTCGACGGTCGTGTTCCGGCGCGCCGCGATGCGCTCGAACATCGTGGCGGTGTTGGGGCCGGGCACGAACCCGGGCACGACCACGTTGACCCGGATGCCGTCGACGCCCGCCTCCCGCGCCAAGGTCTGCGACGCGACGGTGAGAGCCGCCTTGGTCGCCGCGTACGCGCCCTGCCCGGCGTTGATCGCCCGGACCGCGAGCGTCGTCACGGCGACGATGGCGCCGCCGCCGACCGCGGCGAGGTGCGGCACCGCGGCCCGGAAGAGCTCGAGCGGGCCGAGCACGTTGACCAACCAGGACTGCTCCCAGTCGTCGAGATCGGAGTGCATGATCGTGTGGTTCGGCGTGCCCTTCGCCGCGCTGCTCACCACGACGTCGAGCCGCCCGAGCGCCTCCACGGCGCGCTCGACGAGGGCGCGGCACTGGGCGACGTCGCCGGTGTCGGTGGGCACGGCCAGCGCGCGCACGCCGACCGCGGTGAGCTCCGACACGACCTCGTCGAGGTACTCGGCGCGACGCGCCGCGACCACGACGTCGCAGCCCTCGCGGGCCAGTGCGAGCGCGGTGGAGCGACCGATTCCGGGCCCCACGCCGGTGACGACCGCGACCCGGCGGGTGTCGGCGTCGGCGAGGGTCATGACCCCACTGCGGGCCGCTCGCGCCCGCGCTCCACGCCACCACGGGCCGCGCTGAAGTCGTCGGCCATGCGCGCGAGCAGCCGGGCGAGCTCGGTGAGCTCCGAAGCCTTCCACCCCGCCAACGCGTCCTCGGCGGCCGCGACCGACGCCGCCCGCAGCCGCCGGTACGCGTCGCGCCCCTTCGCGGTGATCGCCACCACCACGACCCGGCCGTCGGCCCTGTCGGCCGCCCGGGTGACGAAGCCCTGTTGCTCGAGCCCCCGCACCTCGCGACTGGCGAGCGGCGCCACCATGCCGGCCCGCCGGGCCACCAGCGACACCCGCTGCGGGCCACCGCGCTCGAGCACCCCGAGGATGCCCATGCCGGGCGCCGAGACGTCGACCCCGGCCCGGTCGGCCCGCCGCCGGGCCGCCATGACGCTCGAGCCGGCCCGGCCGATCCGGCCCATCGACCGCTCGATCTGCTCCAGCGCCTCGGCCCGTCGCACCCGCGGAGCGTACCGCGGCAGTTGCGGGTCTGACACCGCGATCCGTAACATTGTTCTGTAGTTGGCTCGACGACCGAGGGAGACGACATGGGACGGCTCGACCAGCGGGTCGCGGTGATCACCGGCGGCGGCGAGGGGATCGGCAAGGGCATCGCTCGCCGCTTCGCCGAAGAGGGCGCTCGCATCCTCGTCGCCGAGATCGATGTGGACCGAGGCCGCACGACAGCCGACGAGCTCGCGTCGTCGACCGGCGCCGAGACGCTGTTCGTCCGCACCGACGTCGGTCGCAAGGACGACAACGAGGCGATGATCGACGCCGCCGTCGAACGGTGGGGCACGATCGACATCCTGGTGAACAACGCGTGGGGTGGCGGCAAGATCAGTCGCGCCGAGCTCAAGACCGACGCCCTGATCGACCATGGCCTCGCGATCGGGTTCCGAGGTCCGCTGTGGGCGATGCAGCACGCGTTCCCCACCATGAAGGCCAACGGCTACGGCCGCATCATCAACATCTGCTCGCTCAACGGCGTGAACGCGCACATGGGCACGCTCGAGTACAACACCGCGAAGGAAGCGCTCCGGGCGGCGACGCGCACCGCCGCCCGCGAGTGGGCGAGCACCGGCATCGTGCTCAACGTGATCTGCCCGGCGGCGAAGTCGTTCACGTTCAAGGAGGTCATGGCCGAGCACCCGGAGCTGGTCGCGGCGGCCGACGCCAGCAACCCGATGGGCCGCATCGGCGACACCTACGAGGACATCTCGCCGGTCGCGCTGTTCCTCGCCAGCGACGACTGCCGCTACCTCACCGGCAACACGTTGTTCGTCGACGGCGGCAGCCACATCAACGGCTCGGCTTGGGCGCCCGACCTCCCCGACGAGCCGTAGGCCGCGGTCGCGCGGCGCGGGGAGGGGGATACCGTGATCCGTGTGGCGTCCGCTGGTCGCGCTCCTCGGGACGATCCTCGTCGCTGTCGGAGGTGCAACGCCGGCAGCTGATCCTCCCGTGCGTCTCACCATCGAGACCCACACCGGGTCGGTGACCTCGGTCCTGGTCCCGTCGGACGGCACGCTCGAGTGTGACCGAGGAGCCCGAGGCACCGGCTTCCTCGAGCACGTGGCGGCCGGGGCGTGCGCGCTCGTGCGCAAGGGCGTCCTCACCGCCGTCGCGACGGAGCATCGCCAGACTCGGCTCTGCACGGAGGTCAACGGAGGTCCGCAGCGCGCGCAGATCAGCGGCACGGTCGGACGCCGCCGCGTCGCCTTCTCGATCAGCCGCAG
>DASUAS010000241.1:0-27681 GCA_035763625.1 Acidimicrobiia bacterium | reverse complement strand
GGCTCCGACGGGAGGCCCGTGTGGCGCGACGAGGATCTCCGTGTCGCGCTCGCGGACGAGCATCGGCGGCGGATGGCCAGCGCTGGCGTACGTCCAGGTGGCGTCGTCGACGTCGAGCACGCCGTACAGCGCCGTCGACAGCAACGGGCCGCCGAGCTGCGACGCGACCACGTCGAGGCGGTGGAGCACCGCGCCCGGATCGGCGCCGTCGCTGGCGAGCACCTTGAGGGCGACGCGGTACTCGGCCATCGCCCGGACGGCGGGAAGGCCATGCCCGGCGACGTCGCCGATCGCGATGCCGAGCGCGCGCGTCCCGATCGGGACGAAGGCGAGCCAGTCGCCGCCGATGGGCACCGACGGAGCACCGCCGGACACGTAGTGCCAACCGATCCGGAGTCCCGGCACCTCCGGCACCACTTCAGGCAGCAGCGCATGCTGCAACGCCGTGATGGTGTCCCGCTGCACCGCGATCTCGCGACCGAGACCGACCCGCGCCTCGGTCGCTCGTTGCTCCCTCCGGGTCAGCACTCCGATGACGACGACGAGGCCCGACGTGATCGCGCCGGTGGCGAGCACCGCCACGACGTCTGACGTGGCGACGAACTCGAAGGTGAACGGCGGCGGCACGTTGAAGACCCAGAGGACGATCGGTGCGAGCAGCGCCGCGACCAGACCCGCAGCGACGCTGTCGAGCAGCGTCAGGAGCACCGCGATCGCGACCATGATCGATTCGGGCTCCACCAGACGACTGGTCGGGTGAGGGAACACCAGCGCGACCAGGACCGGCAGCGTCACGCCCAGCATCAGACCCCTGAGGTGGCGCGATGGGCGGTCCTCGAGGGGGCTCGCATTCTCCCGCGTCGTGCGCCCGTTCGGCCGCGCTGCGGTCTCGGACCGATGCAGAGCAGCCGCGCCCGCGAACGAGCGTCGCGTGAGCGCGCGTGACCTCATCGGCCCCTCCTCGTCTTCCGGCCGCCAACGCCGCAGCGCGGGCGCCACAGTCAAGCCCTCGTGCGGTGCCGCTGCACCGTGACCGTAAGCAGTGCTTCACAGCTTCGGCGTCGATCCTCGTGCCGAGAGCCCGCGGCGGCGCGCCGGCTCGGTCCGGTGGCGACCGGCGCGACCGCGCTCAGCCCGCCGGTGACGCCTTCGCCCCGGCGTCGACGTGCGCGCCCGGGTGCCGGGGGTGGCGCCGCCGGAACAGCCACGCGGCGACGCCGCCCAACGGGATCGGCAACCAGAAGGTCAGCAGCCGGTACACGAGCGTGGCCACGAGCGCGTCGCCGGTGGAGATCCCGGCGACGGCCAGCGTCGCCGCCAGCCCGGCCTCGACGAAGCCGAGCCCGCCGGGCGTGAACGGGATCAACCCGAGCACCGACGCCACGACGAACGCGAGCAGCACCAGCGCGGGGTCGGGCGACGCGGACAACCCGCACAGGGTCAACAGCAGCACGCTGTACTCGAACAGCCAGCGCGCCAACGACGCGCCCAGCGCGAGCTCCCATTGCGGTCCGACCTCGCGGCGGATCCGGTCCCGGCCCTCGATGAGGCGGTCGCCGAGGGTGCTGTCCACCGGCTGGCGACGGAGCTTGCACCGGACCCACTTGATCGCGCGGCCGAGCCCGCGCAGCGGCCCGTCGGCGACGAACAGTGCGACGCCGATCGCGACCATCAGCAGGAACACCGGGATGCCGATCCAGAACGCCTGCAGCAACCCGGACGGCACCTGAGTGCCGGCCACGATGAACGGCAGCGCGAACAGCGGGAGTGCGACGATCGCCGCCGTGCTCAACACCGACTGCACCGTGAGCGCGGTCGCCGCGTGCGCGACGTCGAAACCGGCGTCGGCCAGCATGTTGGCCTGCAGCGCGGTGCCGGTCGCGCCGCCCCCGGGGGTGATGCGGTTGAACGCGTTCCCGGCGAGCTGCGTGGTCACGATCGAGAACCACTCGCGGGAGCCCAGCGCGACCGCTTGCACGATCCAGACGCACGCGAAGCTGCCCAGCGCGCACAGCGCCGCGGGCAGCAGGAAGATCGGCTGCACGTTCCCGAGCCGGTCGTAGGCCGAGAACACCTCGGCGATGCTCGGCGCGAAGAGGTACAGGCAGATCACGCTGATCGCGAGGAAGGCGACCCGCCCGACGGTCCAGTTCGGGTGCTCGTGCCGGTGGGGATGCGCACGCTCGACCGACACCGCGGCATCCTCCGTGCCGTGGCGACCGGCGTCAAGCACCTTCGACCATCTCCGACTCCTCCACTGCCGCCACCTCGCTCGGGTAGTGGCGCGCCGCGATCATCAGGCACACGCTGCTCGCGGCGAGCAACGGGAGCAACATGAGGAACGCGAGCTGCAGTCCCTGCGCGGTGTTGCTCCCGAGCACACCGGAGAGCACGCCGAACACCAGTGGCGCGCCCGCCTGTGCCGCGACCCGGGCGATCATCCGCGCGCTCTCGGTGCGACCGCGCAACTGTGGGTGCACCACGTCGAGTCGCGCCGCTTCGAGGGGCGCGATCGGCGCGGTGAGGAACGCCCCCGAGAGCACCAGGAACGGCAGCGCGACCCACAACGACGACACGAGGAAGACCGGCACCAACATCACCGACGCCGCCAGGTAGCTCCATGCGCCGACGTGGACGCGGCCGGTGAGGACGCCGCGCTCGATGAGCCGGTCACCGAGGCGACCACCGGCGAGCACGCCGACGAAACCCCCGGCACCGACCAACGGGATCAGGATCGACGCCTCCGACGCGGAGATGCCGAACTGCCCGACGAGGAACAGCACGCCGAAGACCTGGAGCGCGGTGAAGAACACGTCGCCGAGTGCCGAGGCGGCGATGATCAGCACCACCGTCTTCACCTTGAGGACGTACTTCATCGCCGGCTTCAGCGGCAGCTCCGACTGGTCGCCCTCGAGGACGAGCTCCTCCTTGGGCTCGACGTGCTGCTCCTCCACCAATTCGTGGAGCTGCGTCGGCGCGTCGATGCTGCGCTGCTGTTCGCCCGGGAGGTCGTTCTCACCGCCCCGTCGGGGTTCCGGCACCCGCGCCACCGCCCACGCCACCACCACGCCGAGCAGCGCGAGCGCGGCGAACACGCCGCGCCACGAGGTGAGCCACACCACCACCCCGGCGACGAGGAACCCGATGCCCGCACCGACGAGCTCACCGCTCTTGACCCATCCGAGCACGCGACTACGCACGTCGGTCGGGAACAGGTCGCCGACCATCGACGTGATCGGCGGCCCGCCGGCGGCGGTCAGCACGCCGAGCGTGATGCGCGCGATGAACAGGAGCGCGAACGACCAGGCCGCCGCGGCGACCCCCATGGCGACGAACCAGATGCAGATGCAGATCACGAGAATCGTCACCCGACGCGCGCGATCGGTCAGGATCCCGATGGGGACGATGGCGATCGCACCGACGATGGCGAACGCGCTGGCGAGGAGCCCGATCGCGGCGTTGCCGATGTTGAACTCGGCCATCAGCGCGGGGGCCAACGCGCCCAGCGCAGTGCGGTCGGCGCCGTCCAGCGCCAACACCGCGGCCAGCGCCACGACCGCGGCGCGGCGTGCCGGATCGTGCAGCGCCGAGTCGTCTGCGTGTCGGACGGACGGATCGGCCACGAGGTCTCGGTGCCCAATTCGCCGAAACCGGAACCGCACTGCGCCCGCGGCGCCCGCGCCTGCGGGCGGGAGGTCGGGTCAGGAACCGGTCAGGAGACGACGGGGGTTGTCGACGAAGATCGTCTCGAGATCTTCGTCGGTGACGCCCCGCTCGCGCAGCTTCGGCGCGAAGTCGGTGACGATGTAGGTGTACGGGCGCTGCCAGACCTGCCACGAGATCTGCTCGCGTCGCGCGGCCGCGGCTTCCCGGTGCTCCGGCGCAACCCAGAAGCTGGGACGCGGCGCGGTGAGCGAGCAGATGTGGTCCTGCGACAGGCACACCTGCGACGTGTAGCCCTCGCGCACCAGCGCGGCGACGTGGTCGGCGCGCCGCTCGTCGGGGGCGATGATCTCGAGGCCGATGCGGTCGACGCCGACGAACGTGCCCCGCTCGGCGAGCTTTCGGATCGGTGCGACCTCGGTCTGTTCGTCCTGGTGGCCGATGAGGACCCGACCGAGATCGGCGCCGCCGTCGGCGAAGAGGTCCTGCTGCACGTCGCCGTGCCGCGAGTTCTCGGTGTGCGTGATGATGGCGCACCCGACTTCGTGCTGCGCGAGCGCCGCGCCGGTGAGGCAGCGGGACTCGGCTGGCGTCACCTCCGTGCCGGTGGCCGACTTGATCGCGCCGGCGCGGATCCCGCCGGTGTTCGCGATCCCTTCCCGGAGCTCCTTCACGTACAACTCGGCGATCTCCTCGGGATCGCGCGCCCGCCAGTACACCGGCAGCCCCCAGCCGAGGTGCTCGGTGTAGAAGCCGGTGGTGCAGACGATCTGCATGCCCGAGCGCGACGCGATCTCGGCGTAGAGCTCGGGGTCGCGACCGAGCTCGATCGGGCACGGGTCGACGAAGGTGCGGAATCCGGCGTCGAGCAGCTCCGCCATCTTGTCGACGGCGCGCTCGACGGTCTCGGCGCGGTCCCACGAGTAGGTGGGGTCGAGCGTCTCGCCGTCGTACGAGATGCGGATGTGCTCGTGGACGAGCGTACGGCCGAGGTCGACGCCGTCGACGGGCCCGGTGACCGTCTGCACCGTGGCCATCAGCGCACGCCTTCGCTCGCGGCCGCGTCGGTCTTCGCCGCGAGGTCGGCGAGCACGTCGGCGACGAGGCCGGGCTGCGACAGCATCGGCGAGTGGCTGGTGTCGAGCTCGACGACGTGGTCAGCCTGCCCGGCCATCTTCCGCTGCGACTCGGGGGCGATCGTGCGGTCCTGGGAGCAGACCACGTAGGTCGACGGGATCTGCTTCCATGCCGCCGGCGGTGGCGGCTCGTCGGAGTCCTGGACGACACCGAAGTCCATCCCGCGCAGGTGGCTCACCGCGGTCGCGGTGAGCTCGTCGTCGCAGTCGTGGTAGAAGACCGCGGGCGCGATCGCGGGATCGACGCTCATCGACCCGTCGTCACCGTGGACGAGCGACGACATGAGCTCGTCGGACGTGGTCATCGCGGTCGCGAGGTCGACGTCCTCACCGACCTGCACCGCGCACAGGTACACGAGGTGCGCAACGTCGTCGCGACCGCTCGCGGCGCGGGAGATCACCATGCCGCCGTACGAGTGGCCGCAGACCACCGCGGGGCCGTCGATGGCGTCGAGGAGCTTCGCCACTGCATCGGCGTCGCCCTCGAGCCCGGTGAAGGGCAGGTCGAGCGACTGGTTCGGCACGCCGCGCTGGTCGAGCTCGCTGCGGACCAGCTCCCAGCACCAACCGTCGTGGAACGCACCGTGCACGAGCACCACCGTCGACATGCCACCCCTCTCGTCGTGACGCTGACGCTATCCCGGGACGCCCACCCGCTCCAGTTCGTCGCGGACTGCTCGCTCGACCGACGTGCCGTCGAAGAACGACGGGTTGGTGCTCGCCCACAACGACACTGCGTGCTCGAAGGTGAGCGCGCGGAAGTCGGCGTCGGTTGCGTCGCCGTCCTCGACCAACTCCCATGCCTCGGGGAGGACCTCGCGGATGTCGGGCACGTCCCAATGCCCGATGTCGGACGCGAAGAGCGCTTTGAGCCGCGCGCCACCGGTACGGCGCGGATCGAACGCGAGCGCGGTCATGGGGTCGTCGGCCTCGCACCCGAAGTGGTACGCCCGGGTGAAGACGTCGCGGATCTCGTCGACGTCGGTGATGCCGCAGCGCGCGAACTCGTCGAGCGTCGCCGGGTCTTCGTCGGGGAGGCTCAGCATGCGCAGGCCGGCGTCGAGCTGGTCGAGACGCTCCCGGTAGCGCGCCGAGCCGTACTGCTCGAACAACGAGACGACCTGACCGCGGTCGAGGTGAGCCGGGTTGTAGTGCTCGATTGCGTCGCGGTTGCGCTTCTCCCAGTGACCGATCAGGTTCGACAGCAGCGCGGCCGCCCACGCGACCCCACCTTCCTGGAAGGCGAACCGGAGTTGGGGGAATCGCTGGGGCACGCCGCCCATGAACAACGACAGCGCGAGCATCTCGCCCGCGATCGCGAACATCCCGATGTGGTTGAACACGTAGTTGGTGACGGAGGCGCGGATCGACCACCCCATCGCCGCGGTGTGGAAGGTCGGTGACACGCCGAGGTCGACGCAGCGCTGCCACACCGGGTCGTAGTCGTAGAGCGAGTCGAGCCCGAGCGAGTCGAGCCAACGCGCCGCGCGCGACGGCGGGTCGACACCGGGCGCGGGACGGCTGATCGGTCCACCGAACATGAACGCCTTCAGCCCGAGCTCCCGGGTGGCGTGGTCGAGCTCGGCGATCGCCTCCTCCGGCGTGTGCATCGGGATGATGCCGACCGGTGTGAGCGTGTCGCGGTGGTCGCGGAACGCCTCGGCGTAGAACGTGTTGAACGCGCGCGCCAACGGCACGCGGATCGACGCGTCGTCGAGCGCGGCGGGCACGAGCCCGTACGTGGGGTAGAGCACGGCGTGGTCGATGCCGAGCTCGGGGAGGCGCGCCGCGAGGAGATCGGGCAGCAGCGCGGTGCCGCGGTCGAGCGTGTTGCGCGTCGGCAGTCCCCACCACGACGTGCGGGTGAGACCCGATGCGCGCATCTGCGCCGGGCTGAGCCCGCGCGACCCGGACGCCCCGCCGGTCACGAGGTCCATCACCGCGACCGCGTCGTCACCCGCCTGTTCCCGGAGGATGTCGCGCACGAGCGGCAGGTACTCGATGGCGTGGCCGTCGGCGTCGATGATGGGGTGATCGAGCCGTGACCGGATCGCGACGACCTCGTCGCTGGGAAGGAACTCCATGGGACCATTCTGGCCCCGGCGCGCGATGCTCGACCGATGGATGGCAGTGACCCCCGCGTGAAGCTCGAGCGTGACGGCAACGTCGCGGTGGTGACGCTCGACGACCCGGCTCGTCGCAACGCCCTGTCGCTCGAGGTCACCGTGCAGCTCGGGCTGGCGGTCGAGGAGGCCGCTGCCGATCCCTCGGTGGGTGCCGTGGTGCTCACCGCCACCCCGCCCGCGTTCTGCGCCGGCGGCTCGGTCGACGACCTGCTCAACCCGCGCGCGTCCCTGCGTGACATGTACGCGGGTGTGCTCGCGCTCTCCCGGCTGACGCTGCCATCGGTCGCCGCGGTCAACGGGCCGGTGATCGGTGCGGGAGTGAACCTGCCGCTGGCGTGCGACGTGATCCTGGCGTCACCCGAGGCGCGGTTCGACCCGCGCTTCATGGACTTGGGGATCCACCCCGGAGGTGGGCACCTCTGGCGCCTCGAGCGGCTGGTCGGTCGGCAGGCCGCGGCGGCACTCGTGCTCTTCGGCGAGTCGCTCACCGGCGAGGAGGCCGCGCGCGTCGGGCTCGCGTGGCGTTGCGTCGACGACGATCAGCTGCTCGACACCGCCGTCGCGCTCGCCCGCCGCGCCGCCGACCGTCCGCGGGAGGTGGTCGGGCGAGCGAAGGGCGTCCTCGACGCGTCGCTCACGCTCGACACGTGGCAGGAGGCGTTCGAGCTGGAGCTCACGCACCAGGACTGGTCGATGGACCAGCCCGCGTTCCAGGACCGCCTCGCCGAGCTGCGGGCGAAGCTGCAGAAGGACTGATCGTCGGTCCGCCATCCGGATCGAGCGTCGCTCCGTATCCACGGCGTGGATCTCCCGACCGACATCGACGACGACGAGCTCGCGGCCGAAGCGCTCGCCGCCGACCCGGACCTCGTGATTCCGTGCGACGCGCGGTCGCTCTGGGAGCTGACCGACACCGGGACCCGTGACGTCCTGCCCTCGTGGTACATGCCCGCGCCGATGGGTGCGCCCGCTGTCAGGGGCTGGCGCCTGGTCCTGCTCCGCTGGAGCGTCGCGCTCGTCATCGCCGCGTTCGTGACCATCGATGCGGCCGGGCTCTGCAACACCTACGGCCAGCTGCACCTCTGAACGGCTCGGCGCTCAGCGCGGCGGGTCACGGCTCGTCGACGGCGTGGAACTCGATGCGGTACACGAGCGTGTCGTCGGCGACCGGGCCCGCGTGCGCGGTCCGGGCCCGCAGCGTCTGCAGGTCGCGCTCACCGCACCGCCGGACGTCGGTCCGCGTGACGGTCGCGAAGGGCACGAGGTCCATGTCGTCGACCTCGATCGCGCCGGCACCGACGCGGTAGCGGCCGCCGACCTTCACCTTCGGGCGCGTCCACCGGCGATAGGTCAGCGTGATCGACCCGTCGAGCACCGCGTCGCGCAGCTCGGGACTGAATTGCACGGGTCCGACCGTACGCCGCACCTGCTGACCTCGGGACCGCCAGGTCCTAGTCTCCCCGTGACCAGGGGGAGGCGATGGCGACGACCGACGAGAGCGCGATCAGACACGAGCTGCGGTCGCTGGCGGAGGGCTACGCGCGCGGCGTCGACCGTCACGACGACGTCGAGGCGTTCGTGGCGCTGTTCCTGCCCGACGGGGTGATCAGCATCCACGACCCGGGCGAGTCCACCGAGCCGCGTGAGATCCGGGGCGCCGAACGGCTGGCCCGTATCCCCGAGGCGATCCAGCGCTACGAGAAGACCTTCCACATGCTCGGGCAGTCGAGCTACGAGGTCGGCGACGGTGAGGCCACCGGCGAGGTGTACTGCATCGCGCACCACCTCACGCCAGGACACGCCGAGCCGAACGGAGCTGGCGGCACCGACTACGTGATGTTCATCCGCTACGAGGACACCTACCGGCCCGATGCCGACGGTGCGTGGAAGTTCGCCCACCGGCACCTCCGCGTCGACTGGACCGAGACGCGGGCCGTCAACCCGCCGAGCGCGTAGAGCGTCATGGTCGGAGCCGACCATCGAGGAGGAGCCCTGGCGGGACAGCGTGCGATCGTCGTCGGCGGCGGCTCGGGCATCGGGCTGGGATCGGCGCGTGCCCTCGCGCGCGACGGTGCGTTCGTCACCATCGCCGGGCGCACCGAGCAGAAGCTCGTCGACGCCGCCGCCATGCTCGGCGAGGAGGGCCTCGAGGTTGCCCACGTCGTGTGCGACGCGCTCGACAGCGCGTCGGTGCAGGGCGCGGTCGACGCCGCGTCCGGCGATGCGCGTGGGCTGCAGATCGCGGTCGTCGTACCCGGGCTCGGGGCCATCACGCCGGTGCTGCTCTTCGACGATGACGACTTCAGCGCGCAGATCGACGCCAACGTTCGGCCGATCTACCTGTTCCTGAAGTACGCCGGTCAGGCCATGGTGCGCGCGGGAGGCGGCTCGTTCGTCGCCATCTCGTCGACCGCGGCCGTGTTCTCGACGAAGTACCTCGCGTCGTATGCCGCGGGCAAGGCCGCGGTCGACCAGCTGGTGAGGGTCGCGGCCGATGAGCTCGGTGAGCTCGGCGTGCGCGTGAACTCGGTGCAACCGGGCATGACCCGAACGCCGGGCACGGCGCGGGCGTTCGACAACCCCGAGATGATGGCGGCGTTCCTCGCCGAGCAGCCCATCGCCCGCCACGGCGAGGTCGACGACATCGCCCAGGCCGTGCGCTACTTCGCCGGCCCCGAGTCGTCCTGGGTCACCGGCCAACTCCTCTCTGTCGACGGCGGGAACACCCTGCGGTCGTTCATCGACTACCGGAAGCTCATCCCGCTTCCCGATCAAGGAGATCTCGCATGAACCGCGCCCCGAAGTCGACCGAGGCCTTCGACGAGCTCATCGCCGCGCTCACGGAGATCCGCGACGGGTACGTGCTGAACGAAGACCGGTTCACCGAGGACATCGACGTCGTCGAGGGCTACCGCTACGTCACCGAGGTCCTCTCGGGGATGTCGGAGTTCTTCGTCGAGGGTGATCCCGACCACCCGCGCATGGCGCCGATCGTGAGCCCCGCCCGCAAGTTGCAGGGCGACAACCCGGACGCGATCTACCACTTCGCGCAAGTGCGCGGCGACCGCTCGTACCGCGTGTTCGGAGTGCGCGGCGAGGAGTCGTACATCTCGTTCACCATCCACTCGGAAGCGGTCGACGGCGGCTTCAACGGCCGGGTGCTCTCCGACATCAACGACAGCCAGTTCACGTTCGCGTCCGACGGGTCCTACTCGATCGTGTTCAGCGCCGAGAAGCCTTCCGGGGACCGGTCCGCCGACCTCGACGGCGACTGGGTGCAGCTCGACCCCGACGCGCGCATGCTCATCGTGCGCAGCTACTTCCTGCGCGAGCCGTCGGCGCAGAACGACCCGCTGGTCCAGGTGCGCATCGGCATCGAGGTGCTCGACGACGTCCCGCCGCCTCCCCCGCTCGACGACGCCACGCTCGCGACGCGCCTGCGCGCCGGCGTCGCGTTCCTCCGTCAGACGACGCTCGGACAACCACTGCCCGGCGCGCCGTCGCCGGCGCCGTTCATGGGCAAGGAGCCGAACACGGTCGGTGAGCCTTGGAGCTTCCGCAACGCTGGGGTCGACGCCGCCGGCGCGGTCGACATCTTCTACTCGATGGGTCGGTGGGACCTCGGTCCCGACGACGCGCTCGTCATGCGCGGGACCATCCCGCCGTCGCGCTTCACCAACGTCATGTTGTGGAACCGCCACATGCAGACGCTCGAGTACGCGCACCGCCGGAGCTCGCTGAACTCGGCGCAGATCGCGTACGAGCCCGACGGGTCGTACACCGTCGTCGTCGCGCACCGCGACCCCGGCGTGCCCAACTGGCTCGACACCGGCGGGCACCGCGTCGGGACGATCTTCTGGCGCTACCTGCTGCCCGAGACCGACCCACCCGTCGCCGAGTGCGAGGTCGTGCCCGTCGACAGCCTGCGCTGAATCACGCGTCCGACAGACCGGCGGCGACCGCCGCGCCCAGCTCCCAGCACGCATCGAGATCGGCGCGCGAGGGCTGACCGATCACCGACACCGGCGCCTGCGCCAATCGCCACTGCAACCCGGTGGTGACCATCTCGACGGCCCGGAGCGCCCCGGTGGTGTCGTTGTTGCCGTGCACGTACACCCCGTACGGGCGCGCCACCGTCGCCTCGAGGCACGGGTAGTAGATCTGGTCGAAGAAGTGCTTCAACGCGCCCGACATGTACCCGAGGTTGGCCGGCGTGCCCAGCAGGTAGCCGTCAGCGGCGAGCACGTGGTGTGCAGTGGCCTCGAGCGCCGCGACCGTCACCACCTCGACTCCGGCGATCTGCGGATCGGTCGCGCCTGACTGCACCGCACCGAACATCGCGTGCACGGCCGGAGACGTGGTGTGGTGGACGTGCAGCAACGTCGCCATGGATGGCGCAGACTACGCCCGGTCCGTGGGTACGCTCGTCGGCAGTGACGAGCGTCGACGACATCCGGAGCGAACCCGCCGGGGCTCCGTCGCTCGCGCTGCTCGCGCTCGAATTGCGCGCCTGGCCCGAGCTCGCGCTCTACTTCGCGTCGTGGCCGTTGCTGCTCGCGCAGCCTCGCGGCGACGGGCACTCGGTGCTGGTGCTCCCACCGTTCGGCGCCACCGACGCGTCGACGAGCCCGCTGCGCGCGTTGCTCCGCGCGCTCGGCTACTCGAGCCACGGGTGGGGCCTCGGTCAGAACCTCGGTCCCACTGCGGCGATCCTCGACGGCGGGCCGACGCGGCTGCTCGAGCTCGCCGAACGGTCGGGGCGGCGCGTGAGCATCATCGGTTGGAGCGCGGGTGGGATCTTCGGCCGCGAGGTCGCGCGCCGCCACCCGGATGCCGTCCGGCAGGTGATCACCCTCGGGTCACCGTTCCGTCTCATGCTCGACGACCGCTACAAGACGCACGCCGCGCTGCTCTACCGGATGGCCGAGCGTTGGCACGCAGAGCCGAACGACAAGATGCGCCGCTCGGAGTACCGGCAACCGCTGCTCTCGATCCCCGCCACCGCCGTCTACAGCCGCAGCGACGGGGTGGCGAGCTGGCAGTGGTGCCTCGAGGACGAAGGGCCCCGCGCGGAGAACATCGAGGTGTACGGCAGCCACTGCGGGCTGGGGCACAACCCCGCGGTGCTGGTGGCGATCGCCGACCGCCTCGCACAGCCCGACGGCGAGTGGAAGCCCTTCACCCCGCCCCGCGCCCTGCGCCACCTGTTCCCGGGCTGACCCCCGTCACCATTTGGCGTTGCTGCTGTGCCGTCGTGGCACACGACCAACGCCAAAACGGGGGTGGTGGGTCAGGGGCGGCCGGCGCCGGGGACGTCGACGTCGGCGGCGACGATGCGGCCGCTGCGGGTGCCGACGAGGGCGTCGCGCTTCCAGTCGGCGGCGACGCACATGAGCAGCGTGCGACGGCCGGGACCACCGAGGACGCACGCCACCGGGATGACATCCGTGAAGCGGATGGTGTCGGTGACCTCGCCTCCCTCGCGCACGCGGAAGACTCGGGCGCCGAGGGGGTCGGCGACCCAGACCGCGCCGTCGGCGTCGAGGCAGATGCCGTCGGGCGGCGCGAACAGCACGTCGTCGCGCTCGGGCGTGAGCTCGGCGAAGGTGCGACGGTCGGTGAGGGTGCCGTCGGTCCGCACTGTGAACGCGGTGAGGCAGCCACCTCCGCTCTCGGCGACGATCAGCGTGCGCCCGTCGTCGGTGAGGATGTGCCCATTGGGTGACCGGAGGTCGTCGGCCGCGCACTCCCAGGTGCCGTCGGGCGCGACGCGGAAGGTCTGACCGGCACGCCGCTCGGCACCGAGCTCGTGGATGCGCACACCCATGTCACCGATGTACGCGGTGCCGTCGGCGGCGACGATCATGTCGTTGAGCGAGCCACGCGCCGCGGACGAGAGGTCGGCGTGCACCGCGAGCTCGCCGTCGGGCTCGACGCGCAGCAGGCGCTGCGTCTCCATCGCCACCACGAGCAGCCGTCCGTCGGGAAGCCAACCCAGGCCCGACGGTTCGTCGTCTTCGACCCGCACCACCGTGTCGGCGTGGCCGTCGAGCGCGGTCGAGATGACGCGGTGGTCGTGCATGTCGCTGCACCACAGACGTCCGTCGTGCCACCGGGGACCTTCGGTGAACACGAGGTCGTCGAGCAGTGTGCGGACGGCTCCGGCTGGCATGCGCGCACGCTACCGGTCCTGTGTAACGTCGACCAGATGGAGATGCAGCGGAGGCGTCGCCGGACGGCCGGGACGCCAGGGCGAAATCGACGATGGTGATGGACGAGCCCGCCCGCACTCCGGTGTCCGCGGCGCGTGTGGCCGAGCTGGCGGGCGACGCACTCCCCGACCCGGCCGAGATCCCCGCGGCCGCGTTCGAGCTCGTCGCCGCGACGCGTGAGCTGACCGCCGCGGTCGTCCTGACCGACGTCGACGCCGGCGTGCGCGCGCAGGCCGTCGCCGAGCTCGCCGACCTCACCGCACGGCTGCGCGCCGCGCAACGGCCCGACGCGATGTTCCTCGCCCGCCACGCCGACGGCCGCGTCGAGAGCCTCACCCAGGCCGGCTCCGGTCGCCTCAACCCGCAGGCGCCACCGGTCGAGTGGGTCCGCCGGCCCAAAGAGCCTCCGCCCGGCACACCGCCCACCCCGGTCGAGGTGCACGCGCGCTGCACGTTCGGTCCACAGCACAGCGGCTCACCGGGGCGGGTGTACGGCGGCGTGCTCGCGTGCGCGCTCGACGAGGTGCTGGGCATCGCTGCGCTGGTGTCGGGCGCGACCGGCATGACGGTGTCGCTCACCACGTCGCTCAAGGGCGCCACCCCGTACGGCGTGCCGGTCGACATCTTCGGTCGGTTCACCGGTCAGGACGGACGCAAGAGCTACACGTCGGGTGAAGTCGTGGTCGACGGGAAGATCACCGCCGAGGCCACCGCCATCTTCGTGTCGGAGAGGCGCTGATGGACATGCAGCGGAGACGTGGCCGGAGGCCGGGACGCCGCAGCGGAACGGACCCGGGCTGATGGACGCGGCGGGCGTCACGTCGGGCGCGGCCTGGCGCGAGGTGTGCGAGCGGCTGGCGGCGATGGGCGAGGAGATCCTGGGCGACGGCTGGCCCGACGACCCCCAGGGTCGCGCCGAGGGCGCCCGCCACCTCGCGACCCAGGTCGCGTGCTGGTTCACGTACGCGACCGGATACGGCGATCCCGAACGGCCCGCGTTCTTCCGCAGCGCCGACCCCACGTACGCGTGGGGCGGGCCGAACGTCGACCAGGTCGCGCGTCGCGCTGCGATCGACGGCGCCGGCACCTACCGCGTCTCCGGACGGATGGGAGCCTGTGAGGAGTTCGTGCTCCAGCTCAAGGGCGGCACCACCCAAAGCGGCGGCGTCGAGGTCGCCACCGAGCTCACGGCATCCGCGCTCGGACTCGGACCCGGCGACACGTTCGAGATCGCGCTCGGCGGCGACGAGCGGCCCGGGACGTGGTTGCCGCTCGCACCGGGACCCGGCTTCGTGCACGTGCGCGACTACTACTTCACCTGGGTGGCCGCGGAGCCGGCCACGTTCGTCATCGAGCGTCTCGACACCCAGGGCACGTCGGCGCCGTCGGTGAGCGCCGAGCGGGTCGCGCAGATGCTCGAGACCGCAGTCCACGAGGTCGAGCACTCGAGCGTCTACTTCCGCGACCTCCAGGCCCGCATGCGGGCGGCGCAGAGCCCGAACCAGTTCGGCGTGCCCGACGTCTCGGGACGCGGCGTGCAGGACATCATCTACAGCCACGGATTCGTGTCGTTGCGCGATGACGAGGCGCTGATCCTCGAGCTCGATCCGTCGGCGGCTGCGCTGTGGGGCGTGAGCTCGTACACGCCGGCCTGGTACGAGCCGCTCGACTACGCGACGCGCGTCACCAGCCGCAACCACCGTCAGGTGCTCGCCGATGGCGACGGTCTCGTGCGCATCGTGCTGGCTGGGGTCGACACCGGCACCGCCAACTGGCTCGACACCGCGGGTCGTGCCGACCTCCTCACCACCGCCCGGTGGTTCCGCCCGCCCGAATCGCCGTCGATCCGCAGCGAGGTGGTGCCGCTGGCCGCGCTCGACGAGCACCTCCCCGACGACCATCCGCGTGTCGACCCCGAGGCGCGGGCCGACGAGCTGCGGGCCCGGTCCGCGCACGTCTCGTGGCGGTACCGCACGTGAGCGAGATGAGCGATCCGAACGATCCGAGCTCGGTCGAGGGGCACGTCGTCATCGTCACCGGTGGCTCGAAGGGCGTCGGACGCGGCATCGCGCTGCACCTCGCGCGACACGGCGCGTCGGTCGTGATCACCGCCCGACGACGAGCCGCGCTCGACGACGTCTCGGCCGAGCTCGACGCGCTCGGCGCGCCCCACCTGGCGACGACGTTGGACGTCGCCGACCGCGCCGGCGCGTTCGCGCTCGTCGAGCAGACGGTGACGCAGTTCGGGAAGGTCGACGCGCTGGTCGCCAACGCGCAGACGTTCCGTTCGGTCACCCCCTTCGCCGAGATCACCGAGCACGACATGGACGTGCTCCTGAGCACCGGGCCCAAGGGCACGCTCTGGGGGATGCAGGCGGTGTTCCCACACATGCAGGAGCAGGGCCGCGGGCGCATCGTCACCATGGGCTCCAACGCCGCGCTGCTCGGTGCCGTGGGCTACGCGCCCTACGCGTCGTCGAAGGAGGCGATCCGCGCGCTCACGCGCTCGGCGGCGCGCGAGTGGGGCAAGTTCGGCATCACCGTCAACTGCCTGTGCCCGGTGTCGGCCGCGCACCGCGTGCCCCCGTCCGACGAGGATCCGGTGCGGGCGAAGATGTTCGCCGAGACCTACGCCAACCAGCCGATCCCGCGCGACGGCGACGCGGTCGACGACATCGGACCCGTCGTGCAGTTCCTCGTCTCCGACGCCAGCCGCTACATGACCGGCCAGACGCTCATGGCCGACGGCGGCGCCATCATGCTCATCTAGGGAGACGTATGGGCCCGATCATCGACCGCAGCGTCGTCGTCACCGGCGACGGCACCCTCGCCGAAGGTCTGATCGACGGCTTCGACGCGCTCGGCATCGGCGCGATCCCACTCGACTGCACGTTCGAGTCCGAGGACGCGGTGCGCGACGCGATCGCCGCCGCCGACGCCCGTCTCCACGGCATCGACCAGGTCGTGCACACCTGGCTGGCGCCGGGTGTGGTCACGCCTCACCGCTTCCTCGACCTCTCCGACGACGAGTGGGCCGACGGTTGCGAGCACAGCCTCGCCGCCGCGTGGTGGCTGGCCCGTGCCAGCTCGGGCCCTCTGAAGTCGAGCTCGGGTTCGCTCGTGTTCGTCGTCCCGACGGTCGGCATGGCCGGCGCGGCCGAGTTCACCATGCTCGCGGCCGTCGCCGAAGGCATCCGGGTGCTGGCCAAGGCCTGCGGACGACAGTGGGGCGTCGACGACGCGACCGTCAACACCGTCGCCGCGGCGCCACACCACTGGGTCGATCCCGAGGCCGCCGACTCGTTGACCCGGGCGATCTCGCTGTCGACGCCCGCGTTCGGCAGCGCGGGCCGCGTGTCCGACGACCTCGCGCCGTTGATCGCGCTGCTCGACGATCCCGACGCGCACTTCCTCACCGCGGCGACGCTCGTCGCCGACGGCGGCACCTGGGTGGGCTTGTGACCGCAACGAACGCGCGTCTGCTCGAAGGCAAGACGGTCGTCGTGACCGGCGCCGGCGGTGGCGTCGGACGCGGGATCGCGCTCGCCTGCGCAACGCACGGCGCCAACATCGTGATCGCGGCGCGTCGCACCGAGACCGGCGACGTCGTCGCGCGCGAGGTCGAAGAGCGCGGCGGCGCGGCCCGGTCGATCCGCTGCGACGTCACCGAGCGCGCCGACGTCGAGGCCGCGGTGGCGTGCGCGGTCGACGAGTTCGGTGCCCTCGACGTGATGGTGCACAACGCGCTCGCCCCCGTCGGTGAGCCCCGTCCGATCGAGGACGTCCCCGACGACACCTGGCAGGCGATGCTCGACACCGCGGTGCGGGCGTCGTACCTGTGCGCGCAGGTGGCGTACCCGCACCTCGAGGCCGACCAGGGCTCGCTGATCCTCATCACGTCGGCCGCGGGCGTCGAAGGCAGCCCGTACCTGCCCGCGTACGGCGTGGCCAAGGCCGCGCAGCGCGGGCTGGCCAAGAGCCTGGCCCGCGAGTGGGGTCCGGCCGGCGTGCGGGTCAACTGCATCGGACCCGTTGCGATGACCCCGGCGATGGAGACCGTGGCCGAGACCAGCCCCGTCTTCACCGACGGCCTGCTCGTCGGCCGCACCCCGCTGCGCCGCATCGGCGACCCCGAGCCCGACATCGGCCCCGTCGCCGTCTTCCTCGCCAGCGACCTCGCCCGCTACATGACCGGCCAGACCCTCATGGTCGACGGCGGCGGCTTCATGGCCTTCTGACTGCCACCCGACGGCCTGCCCGTACCAGGTTGCGTCACCGCTACGTGTATGACACGTACGAACGACGCAACCTCGTGCTTTGGCGGTCGGCGATAGGGTGCGGCCCATGCGTGGAATCGTGTTCAACGGTGAGGGTGCGGAGGTCCGCAACGACGTCGAGGTCATCGACCCGGGGCCCGACGAGGTGCTGGTCCGGCTCGCCGCGGCCGGGGTGTGCCACAGCGACGTCAGCCTGATCGACGGCACCATCCCCTGGCCGGCGCCGTCGCTGATGGGCCACGAGGGCGCCGGGATCGTCGAGGCGGTCGGCTCGCTCGTCACCCGGGTGAAGCCGGGTGACCACGTCGTCATCGCCACCGTCTCCAACTGCGGCATCTGCGACCAGTGCTCCGTGGGCAAGCCCACCTGGTGCCGCAAGACCCTCGGCAACCGCCGCGAGATCTTCACCGTCGGCGGGGAGCCCGCGGGCAACTTCGCGGCCACCTCGTCGTTCGCGGAGATGACGGTCGTGAAGGAGGTGCAGGCGGTCCCGATCGACAAGGAGGTGCCGCTCACCTCGGCGTGCCTCATCGCCTGCGGCGTGGTCACCGGCATGGGCTCGGTGTTCAACCGGGCCAACGTGCAACCGGGCGACAACGTGGCCGTCTTCGGCGCCGGCGGTGTGGGCCTCTCCACCATCCAGGCCCTGCGCATCAAGGCCGCCAACCACATCATCGCCGTCGACACCATGCCTTCGAAGGGTGAGCTGGCCCTCCAGCTCGGCGCCACCCACTTCATCAACGCCGCCGAGACGAACCCGGTCGAGGCGATCAAGGAGCTGCTCCCCTTCTCGCCCGAGATGCCCGACGGCCCGTTCGGCGCCGGCGGGGTCAACTGGTCGTTCGAGTGCGTCGGTCACCCCGCCGTCACCGAGCAGGCCGTGATGTGCCTCGAGTGGGGCGGCGTGTGCGTACAGGTCGGCGTGCCCGCGCCGGGCGTCACCTACGCGATCCCGATCACGCACCTCACGCAGGTCGACCGCGGCATCATCGGCAGCCGCGCCGGCGGCGTCCGCGCGCAGCGCGACATCCCGGTGATCGTCGATCTCTACAAGAAGGGGCTGCTCGACCTCGACGCGATGGTCAGCAAGACCTACCCGATGGAGGACTTCCACACCGTCGTCGAGGACATGCACCACGGCACCCTCGCCCGCGGCGTCCTCACGTTCTGACCGCACGCCACACGGACCCTGGGGGGACCCGCGATGTTCATGATGCGCTTCGACATGCGCGCACCAGAGTTCGGCGGTGCGACCACCGACCTCTACCAGGCCGCGATCGACATGGCGGAGTGGGCCGAGACCCGCGGCTGCATGGCCGCGGTGATCTCCGAGCACCACACGTCGTCCGACGGATACATCCCCTCGCCGCTGCTGCTGGCGTCGGCGATGGCCGCACGTACCCACACCCTGCACATCAGCATCGCGGCCGCGCTCCTCGCGTTCTACGACCCGATCCGCCTCGCCGAGGACATGATCGTCCTCGACATCATCAGCAAGGGCCGGCTGTCGTACACGCTCGGGTTGGGCTACCGGCCCGAGGAGTTCGAGATGTACGGCATCGACTGGAAACGGCGCGGCGCCGTCGTGGAGGAGAAGCTGCAGCTGCTCCTCAAGGCGAAGACGGGTGAGCCGTTCGAGCACGAGGGCCGCCGCATCCACGTCACCCCGGCGCCGATCACCCCGGGCGGCCCGATGGTGATGTGGGGTGGTGGTTCGATCGCGGCGGCCAAGCGCGCCGGCCGCTACGGACTCGGGTTCTTCGCCCAGAGCGATCTCGCAGGCATGAAGGAGGCCTACGAGCAGTCGTGCCGCGAGCACGGCTTCGAGCCGGGGATGGCGCAGCTGCCCCCGAAGGACGCGGCCACGACGATGTTCGTCGCCGACGACGTCGACAAGGCGTGGGCCGAGGTCGGCGAGTACATCCTCCACGACGTGAAGATGTACGGCGACTGGAATCCCGGCGACGAGACCACCGCCAGCATCTCCCACGCGCAGACGGTCGACGAGCTGCGGGCGACCTCGCCCGCGCACAAGATCTACAGCACCGAGGAGGCCACCGAGATCGTCAAGAGCGGCATGCCTCTGATGCTGATGCCGCTGTGCGGCGGCATTCCGCCCAAGATCGCGTGGCCCTACCTCGAGCACGCGGTCGAGGTAGTCGAGCGCGCGCAGGGATGACTCCGGTGGCATCGGTCGCCCGGATCCCGGACACGAGCGATCCCGACGCGCTGATCGCCGCGCTGCGGGACGACGGCGCGGTGCTGATCGACTCGTTCATACCGCCGGCGACGGTCGCGGCCATCCGCACCGAGGTCGACGATGCGGTCGCAGCGGCTGAAGCCGGCATGCGCACCGTGAACCCCGCCGTGCAGGCGTTCTACGGCCCGCACACCAAGCACGTGTCGGCGCTCGCGGCGGTGTCACCCACGTTCGCCGACGAGGTGATCGCGCATCCCACGTACACCGCGATCTGCGACGCCGTCCTCCTCCCCTCGTGCTCGCGCTACCAGCTCAACTTGGGCCATCTCATCGCCCGCGGTCCTGGTGCCGAGGCGCAGTTCGCCCACCGCGACGAGGACGTGTGGCCGCACTTCCCCCGTCCGCACGACGAGCTCCAGGTCGCGTCGCTCGTCGCGCTGACCGACTTCCGCGTCGACACCGGCGCGACGCGCGTCGTCCCGGGCAGCCACCGGTGGCCGCGCGACCGGCACCCGCAGCCCGACGACGTCGCCGACGCAGTCGTGCCGCCCGGCGGTGCGGTCGTCTACCTCGGCTCCACCATCCACTACGCAGGCACCAACTCGACCGCCGACGAGTGGCGCCTCGGCGCGCACGTGAGCTTCACCCTCGGCTGGCTCCGCACCGAGGAGAACAACTCGCTGGCAGTGCCGCCCGACGTGGCCCGCACGCTCTCGCCGCGCGCACAGGCGCTGCTCGGATACGCGGTGCACGACGCCATCGCCGACGGCGGCGGCTACCTCGGGATGGTGCGCATGCGCGACCCCATGGAGCTGCTCGCGGACGACGCGCTCTGAACGCAGAGCTCGAGGCGCTGGCGTAGCCTCGGGCGCATGAGCGATGCGCTGATCTCGTCCTACCAGGCGCCCTTCGACGAATCCCCGGCCGCCTTCGGTACTCGGCTCCAAGTGACTGCAACCGACCTCGCCGGCGACGACCGCACCCGCTTGGTCGTCCGGGCCGACGACGTCGGCGCCGTGTTCGACGCGCCCAACTGAGGCTGACATGTCGACGCTCACGGGGAAAGCCGGACAGTTCCTCTCGCTGCATCACGGTGACCGACCGCTCCTGCAACCGAACGCGTGGGACCTCGGGTCGGCACGGCTGTTGGAATCGCTCGGCTTCGCCGCGATCGCCACGACCAGCAGCGGGTTCGCGGCGACGCTCGGTCGACTCGACGGTTCGGTGTCGCGCCACGAGGCCCTCGCTCACGCCGAGCTCCTCGCCCGGGGGGTCGACGTTCCCGTGGCCGCCGACACCGAGAACGGCTTCGCCGACGAGCCGTCGGGCGTCGCCGAAACCGTCGAGTTGGCGTGTCGCACCGGGTTGGCTGGCTGCTCCATCGAGGACTTCACCCGCCGACCCGAAGACCCGATCTACGACCTCGGCCTGGCCGCGGAGCGGGTGGCGGCAGCAGCCGAGGCCGCGCACCGCGGCCCGGACCAGTTGGTCCTGACCGCCCGCGCCGAGAACCACATCCACGGCCGGGACGACCTGGCGGACACCATCGCCCGCCTCCAGGCGTACCAGGACGCGGGTGCCGACGTCTTGTTCGCGCCGGGCCTCAACGCGGCCGACGACATCCGCCGCGTGGTGGCGTCGGTCGATCGACCGGTGAACGTGCTCGCGGTCGCCGGCACACCGCCGGTCGACCAGCTCGCCGCGATCGGTGTCGCCCGCATCTCGGTGGGCGGCGCGTTCGCCTACGCGGCCCTGGCGGGGTTCCTCGATGCTGCTTCGGAGCTCAGAGACGCCGGTACGTACGACTACCTGGATCGAGTCGCCGGCGCGCGACGAACCGCTCGCGACGCGTTCAAGATCTGAGCCGTGACGTGACCGAGCAGGACGCTCGCCGGCGTCTCGCCGCCGCCCGGGTCGGACGGCTGGCGTCGATCGACGCGCACGGCCGACCGCACGTCGTACCCATCTGCTTCACGGTATGGGGCGATCGCATCGTCTCCGCCGTCGATCACAAGGCGAAGCAGACCTTGGCGCTCCGCCGTCTCGACAACGTCCGCCGGCAACCCGCGGTGCAACTCGTCGTCGACCACTACGACGACGACTGGTCCCTCCTGTGGTGGGTGCGCATCTCGGGCTCGGGGCAGGTCATCGACCGCGGCGCGGCGAGAGACGAAGCGCTCGACCTGCTCGCGAGCAAGTATCCGCAATACCGCGAGCGCCGCCCCGCGGGTCCGGTGCTCGCGATCGACATCACGCAGATCACCAGCTGGCAGGCAACCGTCGGCTGAGGTGCTCCTACTCGTCCTCGAGACACGTCCACACCGAGCGGTCGACCAGGTGCCAGGTGGACATCACGACCTGCGCCCACTCGCTCATCGGCTGCGCCATGTACCCGGGGTTGGTGACGACGTCGGCATCGTCGACCTCGTACACCGCCAGATAGCGACCCGGGTGGTCGTGGCTGACGAAGCGACGAGCGGAGCGGAAGCCGGGCGTCGATCGCTTCTCGGGGATGTGCTCCTCGTCGTACCAGCGATTGAACTCGTCCTCGTGCTCGGGCAGCACGTCGACCACGACGACGAGGAGGGCGCTCATCGCATCCTCATCGCGGCCTCATCGGGCAGTCGTGAGCACGAGCGCGGACCCGTCCATCAACGCGCCCGACGTGACCGCGCACACCTCGTGACGAGGCGCCTGCCTGCTCTCGCCGCGACCCTGCACCTGCAGCACCGCTTCGCACACCGTGTTCATCCCGTGCAGGTACCCCTCCGACAGCAGGCCGCCGTGCGTGTTCACCGGCAGCGCACCGTCGAGGCCGGTCGCGCCGCCGCGCACGAACGCGCCCGACTCGCCGCGTCCGCAGAACCCCAGGCCCTCGAGCCCCATGAGCACCGTGCTGGAGAAGCAGTCGTAGATCTCGGCCAGATCGACGTCGCCCTGGGTCACCCCGGCGCGCCCGAACAGGTCGTCGCGCACGATGCTCGTGTAGTTGCGCGTGTAGTCGTCCCACAGCAGGTGATCGCCGATGTCGAGTCCCGAGCGCGGGCCGGCGCGGTACTCCGACGACGCGATCACGACCGGCGCGTGACGGGTGTCGCGAGCCCGATCGAGCGAGGTCACGACCAGCGCGCACGCACCGTCCACCTCGATGGTGCAGTCGTCGGCGCGGAAGGGTGACACCACGATCGGCGCCGCGGCGTGGTCGGCGGCGGTGAGCGGCCGGCGGCGCACCGCGCGCTCGTTCGCCTCCGCGTACGCGCGCTGCGCCACCGCGACCGCGCCGAGGTCGTCGGGTCCTTGCCCGGTCTCGGCGAGGAAGCGCTGCGCCCACATCGCCACGTACATGAGGTAGGCGTCGTAGCCGATCGGATAGCGCCACGGCGCGGCGGGGCCGTCGAAGTTCATGGTGCCGACGCGCGAGCCCGACCGACCGTTCATCGCCCGGTAGAGCACGACCACGTCGGCGTGCGAGGTCGCGATCGCCGACGCCGCCAGCCCGACGAGGTGGCAGGGCGCCTGTCCTCCGAGGTCGAGGTCGACCGACCAGCGCAGCCCCGGCACCGCGAGCGTCGTGGCCACGGCCTGGCACTTCACCGAGTCGTGCATCACCATGAAGCTGCCGACGCCATCCACCTCGGCTGGCGCGATCCCGGCGTCGGCGAGCGCGTCGGCGCACGCAGCACGCGCGAGATCGAGGACGGAGCGACCTGACGCGCGCGAGAACTCCGTGTACCCGACGCCGACGATCGCCGCGGCGCGCGCGGTCGCGCTCACGACGCGTCCTCGCGGGCCACGAAGCGCAGCTCGGTCCACTCGGGGTGGTCGACGAACGTCGCCACCACCGCGCCGCCCGGCGCGGTCGGCTCTGACCCGTCGAGACGACCGAACGCGCGTGCTCCCTCATCGAGCTCGACCGTCGCGATGGTGTAGGGGACCTCCCCCTCGAAGTCGGGCGTCAGCGCGCGCTGCACGCCGACCCACGAGTACACCCGGCCGCTCCCGGACACCGGCCGCCACACGGCGGTGGCTCCGCCGCACCACGGGCACGCGGGCATGGGCGGGAACCGCACGCGGCCGCAGCTCGTGCAGTGCTGGAGCACGAGCTCGTGCCGACGCAGTGCGGCCAGATACGGCTCCGAGTCGGCGTCGGCCACGGGGATGGGCGGTGGAACGGACGTGGTCACGAGCCGCGGAACTCCGGTGGGCGCTTCTCCGCGAACGCGGCCAGGCCCTCGACCGCGTCGTCCGACGTCAGGCAGTAGTACGAATTGCGCTCGCGCTCGTAGCGCAGGCCGGCGTCGACGCTGCCGTTGTCGGCCCAGAGCGACGTCATCACGTCCTTGGCGTTGGCCATCGCCAGGGGGCTCTTGGTCGCGAAGCCGGCCGCCAGCTCGACGCCTGCTGCGAGCAGCGCGTCGTCGTCGACCACGCGATTGACCAGGCCCCAGTCGACCGCTTCATCGGCGTCGAGGAAGCGACCGGAGAACAGCAGCTCCGCCGCACGCGCCCGGCCGATCGCGCGGGGCAGCAGCGTGAGCGCGCCACCCCCACCCATCTGTCCGAAGTTCAGGTGGGCGTCGCCGATGCGGGCCGAGCGCGCCGCGAGCGCGAAGTCGCAGTTGAGGAGCAGCTCGAGCCCACCCGCGGCGGTGACGCCGTTCACCAGCGCCACCGCCGGCACCGGCAACGTGCGCAGTCGACCGAAGATGCGGTGCAGCTCGGCGACGAAACGGGGAAACCGCTCTCGGTCGCGCTGGAGGGTCTGGTAGCCGACGAGGTCCCCACCGGCGCAGAACGCCCGACCCGCACCGGTGACGAGGACGCCCCGGACCGAGGGGTCGCCAACGACGTCGTCGAGGGCGCGATCGATGGCGTCGAGCATGGGCCAATCGATGGCGTTGAGCTGCTCGGGGCGGTTGAGGACGAGCGTGACCGCGACCTGGTCGGTTCCTTCCAACGCTGCCCGCCGGGTCAGCAGCGGACCGGACTGGTTCATGCTCGCTCCTCGAGGCGACGGAGGATCTCGTGCTTCTGGATCTTGCCCGACGCGGTGGTCGGCAGCTCGGTGAGCAGCTCGAGCCGTTGCGGGAGCTTGTACGTCGCCACGCCGACGTCGCGCAGGCGATCGACCACGGCCGCGAGGGTCAACGTCGCGCCCGGTTCGGGCACGACGCACGCGCACACCACCTCGCCGAGGCGTTCGTCGGGTGTGCCGACGACCGCGACCGTGCGGACCTCGTCGAAGCCACCGATCAGGTCTTCGAGCTCGCGCGGCGTGATGTTCATGCCGCCGCGGATGATGAGCTCCTTCTTGCGGCCGACGACGGTGAGGTTCCCCTCGGCGTCGAGCGTCGCCAGGTCGCCCGAACGCACCCAGCCGTCGGCGTCGAACGTCGTGCCGGTGCGCTCGGGATCGGCGAAGAACCCGACGCACGTGTTGGGCCCGCGGGTGAAGATCTCGCCGTCGCGCACCTCGACCTCGACTCCGCTCATCGCGCGCCCGTCGGTGTGGACGCGTGCCGGGCGAGGCGCGTCGGGCCGGTTCCACGTCGCGACCAGCACCTCGGTCGACCCGTAGAGACGTAGCACCTGCACGCCGTGCGCTTCGCCCTCCTCGACCAGCGCGGGAGGCACCGGGGCTCCGCCACACCCGAAGCACCGCAGGGAGTCGACCGGGACGCCTCGGCGCGCCGACTCCACCACCAGCTCGCGCAGAAAGGTCGTCGCGGCGAGCGTGTACGAGCACCGCTCCCGGCGGACGACGTCGACGGCAACCGTCGGGTCCCACCGGTCCTGCAACACCAAGGGGAGCCCGTGGTACAGCGCGAACCGGAGCCCGTAGTTGAACCCGGTGCTGTGACCGAGGGGTGACGGCATCCACACCACGTCGTCGCCGGTGACCCCGAGATCCGACGCCGCGACGCGCACGCTGAAGTTCGTGGTCTGCTCGGTGTGCATGATGGCCTTGGGCGTCGCCTCGGTGCCCGAGGTGAAGATGAGCTCGGACACCGCACCCGCGTCGCGGTCGGTGGGGCACGCGGCGCGATCGTCGCGCGCGAGCACGTCGTCGAGCGCGACCCCGTGTCGCGGCGAGGGATCGCACACGACGTGCACCGGCGTGCATCCCGTCGCGGTCGCGGTCGTGGTGACGAGCTCCTCGTGGTCGAACTCGCGATGGACCGAGGGCGTGAAGATGGCGCGCGGCCGCGCGGTCGTGAACACGTGCGCGAGCTCACGGGCCCGGTAGTTCGGCAGCAACGGGTTGATGACCGCGCCCGCCGTGAGCACGCCGAGCGCGACGACTGCGGTGTCGATCCGGTTCGGCAGCTGCACCGACACCACGTCGCCGGTGCCGATGCCCTCGGCTGCGAGGAAACCCGCGACCCGCGCCGCGCGGTCCCACAGCTCCGCGTAGGTCACGTGCGCGCCGCCCTCCGCGATCACGGCCCGGTCGTCGGGTCGATCCGACGCATGTGCGGCCGCGCGTGCGGGCAGCGTGACCCCGTCCCACGCCCCCGACGCGAGGTACGCGAGCCGACGCTCGTCCGACGTGACGACGTCGGTGAGCGCGGTCACGGGGCCTGCCCATCGGCGCCGGCACGCCCGAGCACGAGCTCGGTGACCGATGCCTGCGGCGAGAGGTGGAGCAGGAACCGCACCGCGTGCGCGACGTCGTCCGGGTGCAGCATCTCCTCGGCGGGGACGTCGATCGACTCGGTGAGCGGTGTCGCCACGTAGCCGGGCTCGACCACCGTGGCGCGGACCCCGTGCTCGCCCTCGTCGTGCTCGACCGAGAGCACCAGCGACCGAAGGGCGGCCTTCGCCGCGCTGTACGCCGCGAACCCCGGAACCGGCGCCAGGCCGGCCACCGAGCCGACGACGACGAAGCGAGCGACACCGCGCCGACGCGCCGTCTCCCGCAGCGCACCGACCGACGCCCGCAGCACCTGCCACGGCACGTGCAGGTCACGCTCCAGCGCGCGCGCCAGGTCGTCGACCGACGTGTCGGCGGCCCGCCCCGGGCGGCCCCCACCCGCGGCCACGACCACCAGGTCGAGACCGCCGTGGGCCCGCTCGTGGGCCTCGATCGCCCGGTCGATGGCCATGCGCCGACCGGCGTCGGCGATGACCGGCAACACCCGCACCGCCGAGCCCAGGCTCGCGCACGCCTGGTCGAGGCGGTCCTGGCGGCGCGCCACCAGCGTCAGCCCGACGCCCTCTTCCACGCAGCCCCGAGCCACCGCCCGCCCGATCCCGCCGGACCCTCCGACCACCAACGCCGACGTGGAGCTCACCAGACGACCATCTTGGTACAGATACGGTTGGCCGGTTCGGTCGGCGAGCACACGGGGGATTGCCGTGCACCCGGAGCCAGCGAGCGCATGAGCCGCCTCGTCGGAGCCCGGCTGCCTCGGGTCGAGGACGCCCGGCTCCTCCGCGGCCGGGGCCGCTACGTCGACGACGTGCAGCCGGTCGGCCTGCGTCACGCTGCGTTCGTGCGCAGCCCGTTCGCGCACGCCCGGATCACCGCCGTCGACACCGCGGTTGCGCGGGCAACGCCCGAGGTCGACCTCGTGCTCACCGCGGCCGAGCTCGAGGGCGTCGTCGGCGTCATGCGGGGCGCCGGCCCCGAGGGGCTCCACTCCCCCGCCTTCGGACCGTTGGCGAGCGATCGGGTCCGATTCGTCGGCGATCCGGTCGCGATCGTGGTCGCCGCGAGCCGCGCCGCGGCCGAGGACGCGTGCGAGCAGGTGGACGTGACCTACGAGCCGCTGTCTGCGGTGGTCGACGTCGACGCTGCGGTCGACCTCGACGCACCCGCGGTGTTCGAGGAGGTCGGGCACAACCTGATGTTCGAGGGCCACTGGGTCTACGGCGATCCCGACGCGCGGTTCGCCGCTGCGCCGCGCACCGGGCGGTGGCGCTTCACGCAGCATCGCCAGTGCAACGCGCCGCTGGAGGGGCGCGCCGGTGTCGTCGACCACGATCCCGACACCGGCGACCTCACCTACCACGCCGCGCACCAGAACCCGCACGGCCTGCGCCTGTTCGTGGCCGAGCTGCTCG
>DASUAS010000240.1:0-4439 GCA_035763625.1 Acidimicrobiia bacterium | reverse complement strand
TTCGAGAGGGTCGCGGTGGCGGTGCCGAGACGGAACGCGACCAGTCGCGTCACCCGGTCGGGGATGAGCGGCTCGCGGCCGCGCACCCGCAGCCACACGAGCAGCAGGAACCCGGCGCCGACGACGAGCCCGCCGATCGTGTACGCGTTGAGCCATCCGCCTGCAGCCACGTGCTGGATGGCGGCGCATCCCGATCCGATCCCGAACATGAGCATCACGAGGGTCACGACAGGCACGGCACGGGTGGGATCGGCCGGGAGGCGCGGCACCAGCCAGAGCAGCATCACGAACGCGACCGACAGCAGGATCACGTTCACGCCGAAGAACGCGCGCCACGACCACGCGTCGGCGAGCACCGAGGCCACCAGCGGGCCGCAGGCGCCGCCGATCCCGCCCAGCGCGCCCCAGATGCCGACCGCGAGCGGCTGCGAACCCTCGCCCTCGAACAGCGCGTCGATGGCAGCCAACGACGTCGTGAAGCAGCACGCCGACGCGACGCCCTGCAGCGAGCGTCCGAGCATCATCACCGCGAACGTGTCCGCCACCGCGCACGTCGCCGACGCGACCGCGAAGCCGACGACGCCGACGAGCAGCACCGGGCGCGCGCCCACCCGGTCGGCAACCCGACCGATGAGCAGCAACGGCGCGGCGAACGCGAGGCTGGCGGCGGTGACGATCGCGCCGGCCACCGCGGGAGTGACGCCGAGGTCGTGGCCGATCGTCGGGAGCAGCACGACGACGCCGTTCATGTCCACCGACAGCGCGACCACGGGCAGGCTCAGCGCGCACAGCGCCAGCCACCGCCGCGTCGTCGGGCTCATGGCGCGTCTCGCCCGCCGAGCCCGCTGGCACGGGGTGAGCGGAAGCGAGCGACGGGAACGGGGCCGTCGAGGAGCGTGAGTGCGACTGCGGCGCGGCACTGCGCGGCGAGGTCGAGCGCGCCCCGCGCGCCGTGTGCGGACCACCAATCGCCGAGCGCGTCGTCGTAGCGCAGCGGTGACGGGGGCGCGACCCCGGTGGCGCGCTCGAGCACCGGCCGGAGCAGCGCGGGCGCGGCGGCCGCCACCGGTGTACCGCCGACGAACGGGATGCTCCAGAAGTCGGGCGTCTGCATGCCGGGCGCGCCACCGGGGATGGTGCCCGGACCGTCGGGGGCCTTGATCGCGAGATCGGCACGGCCCGGGTGGCGGGAGTTGAGCAGCGTGATCGCGAGCGAGTTCTGGCGACGGGCGAGCTCCGTGCCGGTGCGGGCGAGCGCCGGGGTGCGCGCCACCAGCTGCAGGTGCACCAGCGCGACCAGCGCGTGCAGCACGACCTCCTCGTACTGTCCCGCACCGGGCCCGCTCCAGAGCAGGTCGTGGGCGAGCGAGCCCGCCAGCAGGGTCGGCACCTCGGCGCGGTAGCGCTCGTTCACCACCCGCGTTCCCGGCGCGGTGTCGGGCCTGCCGGCGGGCACGTCGGCAGGCGGTCCGACGATGCGACCCGGTGACGCGGTCGCGCCGAGCCCGATCACGTCGACCGGCGTGGCCCCCCTCACGAACGCGTCGAGCACCGGCGCCGCGACGGTGACCGACAGCGCGAGCAGCCCCGCGCGCGGTCCCGGATCGGGTGCACGCGCCAGGAGCTCGTCGTCGGCGAGGCGCGCGGCGGCGTCGTGGATGCCGAGCGCGTCGAGTGCGGCGACCGCGGTCTCGACCGTGACCGCGGGACCGGCGGCGGGCTCCATCGTCGTGCCCCGCGGGTAGATCCCGGGTTCGCCGAACAGCGGGTTGGAGGAGAACAAGGTCGGGTCGGCCGGCGGTCGCGGGGGCGCGGCGAGCAACTCGGTGAGAGCTGCGGAGTGGTCGTCGTCGGTCGGCACGGTCGCGGCAGGCTAGAACCGACCGTACGATCACGGGGTGACCCGACTGGCCGATGACGCGGTGGAGGACGGACATGGCTGAGCCGGTGGGATGGTTGCGGGCGGTGGTCGTGGATGCGGCCGATCCACCCAAACTGGCCGAGTTCTGGCAAGCGGTGCTCGGCGTCGGCGTGGTCGAGACCGCGCCCGACTGGATCCAGCTCGCGCCCGACCGCGGGGGCGCGTTCCTCGCCTTCGAACCGCTGCCCGACGGGCGCGCGCCCGACCGCCAGGAGCGCACCGGCTTCCGCACGCGACCCGACATCGAGGTCGACGACATGGAGGTCGCGCGCATGCGCATCGAAGCGCTCGGCGGCCGGTTGGTCGAGGTGATCCACGCCCGGCCGGGCGAATCGCACTACCGGATGGCTGATCCCGAAGGCAACGAGTTCACCGTCGTGCTCCCGCTCCCGCCCGACGTGGCCCGCACGGCCTACGGGCCGAAGGGGACGCCGGGGTGACCGACCACGTCGAGGCGCGCGCCCATCCGGCGCCGTCGCGGGGGCGCATCGTGATGCGCGTGCTCGTCCTCGTCGTGACCGGCATCGCGCTGTACCTGGTGCTGCCCGGACTCATCGCCATGTTCGGCACGCTCCCCCAGCTCGAAGCGGTCTTCCCGGCGTGGTTCGCGCCCATCTTCGTGCTGGAGGCGGCCGCGTTCTGGTGCATGTGGGCGCTGATGCGCATCGCGCTGCACACCGACAAGTGGTTCGACGTCGCGTGCGCGCAGCTGAGCGGCAACGCGCTGAGCCGCGCGCTGCCCGGAGGTGCGGCGACCGGCGGCGCCACCATGTTCCAGATGCTCAGCCGTTCGGGGTTCGACCGCGCGACCGCGAGCACCGCGCTCACCGCGGTCGGCCTCCTCTCGACGGCGACGCTCTTCGTGCTGCCGGTGCTCGCGCTCCCCGCCGTCCTCTTCGGCTTGGCGGTGAGCTCGGAGCTGTTGCAGGGCGCGATCCTCGGCGGCGTCCTGGGCATCTTCCTGCTCACCGGTGCGTCGATCCTGCTCGTGTCCGACCGCGTGGTGCGCGGCGTCGGCCACGGCTTCGACTGGTTCATGCGCCGAATCCTGCGACGCACCGCGCCGGTGCCGAGCATGGCGCAGCGTCTCGTCGTGTCGCGCGACTTCGTGAGGAGCGCCCTCGCCGAGTCGTGGAAGCAGGCGGTGCCGGCGGCGCTCGGCAACCAGCTGTTCGACTTCCTCGCGCTCTACGTGAGCCTGCTCGCGGTGGGATCGCACGTCGAACCCGTGTTGGTGCTGCTCGCGTTCGTCGCCGGCAGCGCCCTGGCGATGATCCCGATCACGCCGGGAGGCCTCGGCTTCGTGGAGGCCGGGCTCACCGGGGTGCTGACCCTGGCCGGGGTCACGCCCGACCACGCGGTGCTCGCCGTGCTGCTGTACCGCCTCTTCTCCTACTGGCTGCCGCTCCCCGCCGGGCTGGTGGCCTCGATCCTCTTCCGCCACCGCCACCGCGAAGCCACGACCGCCTGACCTCCACGAGGGTTTTGGCGCCCTTTGAGAGCGTATGACACCCACGGACGGTGTCAGAAGGTGCCGGGGCGGCCGCGGCGGCTCGCTCGGGCGATCAGCGACCGGTCGTGGGCACCATTGACGAGCGCGTCGAACCGGGCAGGATCACCACGAACGCGATGTCGAGAACGGCGGGTCGGCTCCGACGGAGGGGTGACCGGCCACCCCGGCCGGACCCGTGACCCGAGGAGTGCACGATGAAGTACCTGCTGATGATCTACGGCAACGAGGAGCTGTGGAGCTCGTTCCCGCAGGAGGAGTTCGAGCGGGTGGTCACCGAGACCAACGCGTTGCAGGCCGAGCTCAAGGCATCGGGCGAGTTCGTGAGCGCCTACGGCGTGGGCGACCAGGTGCTGGCCAAGCAGGTGACGCTGGTCGACGGTGCGCCGGTCGTCACCGACGGCCCGTACCTCGAGGCGAAGGAGTACCTGGGCAGCTTCGACATCATCGACGTGGACAGCCTCGAGCGCGCGCTCGAGATCGCGGCCCGGGTGCCGTTCGCCCGCATCGGCCAGGTCGAGGTGCGACCGCTGATGCACGAGGCGCCCGACAACGAGTGAGCACCACGCCGCCGCCCACGACACCGGCGACCGAGGATCTGCTGCGGGAGCTCGCGCCGCAGATCCTCGGCGCGGTGGTGCGCCGCTACGGCCCCGTCGACGCGGCCGAGGCCGCGGGACAGGAGGCGCTGCTCGCGGCGTCGGTGCAGTGGTCGGAGGACGGCCCACCCGCCAACCCGGCCGCCTGGCTCACCACGGTCGCGACCCGACGACTGATCGACCAGCTACGAGGCGACGAATCGCGACGCCGACGTGAGCTGACCGACGGTGTCGTCAACCAGCGACTGGCCGATCGCGACACCGTCCCGGCCGAGGACGACACCCTCACGCTCCTGTTCCTGTGCTGCCATCCGTCGCTGTCGCCGCCGTCGCAGCTCGCGCTCACGCTGCGCGCCGTCGGCGGCCTCACCACCGCCGAGATCGCGCGTGCGTTCCTCGTCCCCGAGGC
>DASUAS010000239.1:0-17821 GCA_035763625.1 Acidimicrobiia bacterium | reverse complement strand
GATGGCGGTGATGAGGTTCGTGCGGGTGATGCCGTTGATCCCGTTGGTCTTCACCGCCGCGTTCACCGCGTCACGGAACGCGATGGTCGCCGCGAAGGCGTACGCCGAGAACTGGTCGGGTGTACCGCCGACCTGCTTCATGTACTTGACGAACGCGGCGAGCGTCGTGTTGGACGACTTCTCCTCGAACGGCAGGAAGCCGAGGAACTGGACCTCACCCTCGAACTCAGAGGCGTTGCTGGGGATGAGTGCGTTGCCGTAGCAGGAGGCGCACTCCCAGAGGACCGACGTGGGGTCGATGCCCTGGAGCGTCGCCTCGTTCCGGATCAGCAGCGCCTGGTTGGCTGCCCCCACGTTCAGGGTCCAGTTCGACTTGTTCTCCTTCATCTTCTGGACGATGGGGGTGAACACGCTCTGCGGGTCACGGCCCGACACCGAGACCACCGGGTCGCCCTGGTCGAGCTTGATGCCGGCTTCCTGGGCGGTCAGTCCCAGGATGGTGCCGCCTCGCGACGCGTCCTTGGTGTCGTTCCCGACGATGGTCGGACCGTGCAGGCCGCCCTTGCTCTTGGAGAGCTCCCACTTCGCGGGGCCCTGGTTGCCGTAGAAGCTCTGCGGGTTCTGCGTGATCGAGGCGCAGTCGATGGCCGTGCCGTAGGCCGGGAACGCCATGGGCATGCACGACTCGGGCACGCCGGTGGTCACCGCCGACAGGTCGGGGATGCCGACCGGCTGACCGGCCTTGTCGACGCAGTTGACGATGTCGTCGACCTGGGTCAGGAACAACGCCGACGTGCCCACCAGGGCGAGGTCGTTCCCGCAGCCCTGGATGGTGCCGTTGCGGGCCTCGTTCGGGTTGAGCTTGGAGTCGTAGAAGTCGACCACGACCTTGCGGCCGGCGAGGCCGCCGCCACCTTCCTTGCTGTTGAGGAACGCGGCGCCCGCCTTCACGCCGTCGACCGCGCCCTTGAACAGACCCGGCGCGGGCGCGTTGTCGACGTCGGCGATGACCGCGATGTGGATCTCGGTGGCGCTGACGCCGACCTCGACGTCCTGCGGCTTCTCTTTGGTCGACTGGGCCGACGCGGGCACGACGGCCGTTGCCGTCAAGCCGGCGAGCACGGCGCCGATCACGACCAGGTTCCGAAGCTTGCGCATCGTTCCCCCCCTGTGGACGCCGTCCCCCCTGGTCGACGTCGGCGGTCACTCTTGCACGTTCCGGGGCGCCGCGCCATGCACCCCCGGACGGTCTCGGGCCGGTGCCGGGCCATGACCCCAACGTGTCGCGCCGGGTGGACCGCCTGCGACGGCTGTGACGTCGGTCAGACGCGGACCGTGCGGTCGGCCGCGTGCGCGCGCAGCCCTACGATCCGCGTGTGACCGACGCCGAGCACGAGCTGCTGGTGGAGAACACCGAGCACGTCGCGGAGATCGCGCGCCTGCGCGCGCTGGTGCTGCGCGCCGCGCACGCTGCGATCGCCGCGCAAGACCGCGCCGACGGCGCTCACGAGGCCTGGCTCGACGAGCTGCTCGACGACCTGCTCGACGAGACCGGCGACGCCTGAACGCCCGCTCGTCGTCAGCTCAGAGGTTCGGTCGCCACGAGGGTGTCGCGCAGCGTTCGTCGCCGGATCTGGCCGGTGGCGTCGGTGCGCGGGAGCGCGTCGACCTGCACCACGCGGCGCGGTTGCTTGGGGCCGACGAGCGCGTCCGCCACGTGGGCGCGCAGCTCGTCGACGCTGGGCAGCGTCGACCCGGGCGCGACGACGATCGCCGCGCAGACGATCTCGCCCCAGGCCGGATCCGGGATGCCGACGACCGCGACCTCCGCCACCGCCGGGTGCGAGGCGATCGCGGTCTCGACCTCGACCGGTGCCACCCATTCGCCACCCGAGCGGATCGACTCTGACGCCCGGCCGGTGATCGTGAAGTACCCGTCGGCGTCACAGGTGACGAGGTCGCCGGTGTGGAACCACCCGTCGGGATCGATGGCGTCGGCGGTGGCGTCGGGGCGGTCGAGGTAGCCGGAGAACATGGTCGGGCCCCGTAGCCAGAGCTCGCCGTCGTCGGCGACGCGCGCGGTGACCATCGGCGGCGGCTGACCCACGCTCTCGGGATGCGAGTGCAGGTCGGAGTCGACGAGCACGAGGCCGCGACCGATCTCGGTCGAGCCGTACGCGACGGAGGTCCACGATCCCGGGAAGCGGGCCTTCAGCGCGTCGATGAGGTCGGGGCCGACGAGGGATGTCCCGGTGAGGGCCTCCACCAGCGACGACGTGTCGTGGCGATCGGCGCACTCGAGGATGCGATGCCACACCGCGGGGATGCAGTAGAGGCCACCGGCGCGCCACCTCTCGACCGCCTCGAGCAGCTCCTCGGGATCGCCGCCGCGCACGAGGTGCACGGCGCGGTCGGCGGCCATCGCGTTCTCGATGAAGTACCACCCCGCCATGTGGAACAGGCCGAACATGACGACGGTGCCGCGCCGTTGCGTCGCGCCTGCCTCGACGTCGCGCTGGATCGCGCGCAGCCACGCGGCGCGATGCGAGAGGACCGCGCCCTTCGAGACGCCCGTCGATCCGCTGGTGAGGAACACGTTGCTGGCGTCCTCGCTGCTCCCGACACGCGGGAGCGGCGCGGTCGAGGCGCCGTCCGACCAACCGGGGCCGCTGACGACCACGTCGAGACCCAGCGGCTCGGCGACCGCCCGGGCGACGTCCTCGTGCTCGGGGTGCGCGACGACCACCCGGGGGTGCAGCACCTCGAGCGCCGAAGCCGCTTCGGGCTCGGTGAAGTTGGGGTTGATCGGCGCGATCGCGGCGCCGAGCTTGCTCGTGCCGTACCCGACCTCGAGCGCTTCGAACGCGGTGGGGCCCCACCACGTCACGCGGTCGCCGACGTCGACGCCGGCGGCGGCGAGGCGATGCGCGGCACGGGTCGCGCCGGCGTCGAGCTCACCGAACGTCCGGGCCTCGGTGCCGAGCGTGGCGCCGACGCGATCGGGGCTGACCGTCGCCAGCCGGGCCAGGATGTCGTGGATCCGGACGTCCAGGGTCATGCCCCCGGCGGCATGGCGCGCGGTCGGAGCTCCCCGATCGGGAACGTCGGGTTCATCTGGTCACGCTGGTACTGCGCGCCCTGGTCGGTCGGCACCGCCCACCCCGTCGGGCACATCGTGAGCACCTCGACCAGCGAGAAGCCCTCGCCCGCGAGCTGCGACGCGAACGCCTCGCGGAGGTAGCGACGGGTGCGGGCGACCGCGTTGGGCTTGTCGACCGCACCGCGCGCAACGTACGCGACACCCGGGAACGAGGCCACGATCTCGGGCACGTCGATGGGATGACCATGGTCGTCAGCAGAACGCCCGTCGAGGCTCGTCTTCGTGCGTTGACCGACGGTCGTCGTCGCGGTCATCTGGCCACCGGTGTCGCCGAACACGCCGTTGTTCAGCATCAGGCACGTGATCGGCTCGCCGCGCGCCGCCGCGTGCAGCACCTCGGCGAGTCCCTCGGACACCATGTCGCCGTCACCCTGGATCGTGTAGACGGCGCGGTCGGGCAGCATGCGCTTCACCCCGGTGGCGACCGCGGGCGCGCGGCCGTGGAGGCACTGGAGGAACTCGACGTCGGCGGTGGTGATGATCTGCGTGTAGCAGCCGTGACCGACCACACCGATCGAGCGGTCGACCAGCTCGAGCTCGGCGAGCACCTCCACCAGCAGCCGCCACGCCACCGGGTGGCCGCAGCCGGGACACAGGTGGTGCTCGGTGCTCTGCAGGAGGTCGGGCGCGAACGCCGCGACCTTGCGTGCACCGGTGAGATCGACGTCGGTCATCGGCCGGCTCCCGTCATCGCGTCGAGGATGCGCGTGCGGATCACGTCGACCTGGAGAAGGTCACCCTGGCGCATGCCCGATTCGTCCTGGCTCACGCCGCCGATGGCGCGCACCGGGCGCGCACCCTCCACGGCGAGTCGCACGTCGTCGATCATCTGGCCCGCGTTGAGCTCGTGCACCAGCATCAGCTTGCACGCGTCGCCGCGCGCGACGGTGGCGAGCGCGTCGCTCGGGAACGGCCACAGGGTGACCGGACGGAACGTCCCGATGCGGTGGCCCTCGGCGCGCAGCTCGTCGACGACGTAGTCGACGAACGCGCCGGTCGTGCCGAACGACACGACCACGAGCTCGGCGTCGTCGACGTGGCGGGCGACGTGGCGGGACTCGACCGCGGCGAGCTCGTCGTACTTCTGCGCCACGCTCTGCCAGTGGCGGTTGGGCCCGGGGCCGGGTGTGTTGTGCTTGCCCTGGCGCCAGGTCCAGATCACCTTCGACCGGCCGGTGCCGCCGCTGCTGCCGTCGAGCGCCCACGGCTTGTCCGGCGCCGGCCTCGCCGCCCCCGCCGCCTGCTGCTCGATGGTCATCTGGGTGAAGCCGATCATGTGGTCGGCGTAGAGGACCACCGGCGTCATCCACTCGTCGGCGAGCTCGAACGCGAGCGTGGTGAGCTCGGCGGCCTCGACCACGCTGGCGGGGGCGAGGGCGATCGTGCGGTAGTCACCCCAGCCTCCGCCGCGCGTGGCCTGGAAGTAGTCCTGTTGGCCGCGTGCGACGTTGAAGACCACCAGCGGCAGCTCGTTGAGCGCGGCTTCGGCGATGGTCTCCTGCATCAGCGCGATGCCCTGCCCGGTGGAGCCGGTGGCAGCGCGGGCGCCGGTCGCGGCTGCACCGAGGGCCATGTTGGCGCCCTCGATCTCGGTGTCGGCCTGGATGAGCACGCCGTCGACGCGAGGGAGCTCACGCGCGAACGCGTCGAGCAATCCGGTGAACGGGAGCATCGGGTATCCGGCGAAGAAGCGGCAGCCGCAGTCGACCGCGGCGGCCGCCATCGCGTCGTAGCCCTCGCGCAGGACGAGCGTCATCCGACCTCCTCGTCACTGGCTCCCATGGTGACGGGATCGAAGCGGTACACCTCGAACACGAAGTCGGGACACACCTCCGCGCAGGCGCGGCATCCCGTGCAACCGTCGAGCAGGCGGGGCAGGACGTAGCCCTTGGCGTTGCGCTCGTCGGTCATCTCCAGTGCGCCCGGGCGACACACCGGAACGCACAACCCGCAGCCCTTGCAGCGGTCGAGCGCCATCACCACTGTGCCGCGGGCGGTCACGTTCCGATCCCCACCGGCGTGCCCCGTACGGCGTCGGCGCCCGCGGTGAGGGCCGCGAGGTTGGCCTCGAGCGCGGCCGCGCGGTGCGGTGGTACGAGCTGGCGCGTCGCGGCGGCGAGCGACGCGTCGTCGGTCACGCCGGTGAGCGCGGCGAACGCGCCGACCAGCGCGAGCCCGGCGGCGACCGGCGCGCCGAGCTCGGCCGCGATCTCGCGGGCGGGCACGGGCACGACGCGCGCGGGCGGTGCCGGCTCCGACGGATCGGGCCACGTCCACGCGTCGGCGACGATCAGCGGTGCCGCGATCAGCCGCGGCCGCGCGTCATCGAGGAACGCGGGGTGCAGCACGATGAGGGCCTCGAGCTTCGGGACGATCGGCGGGAGATCGACCACCGGTTGGTCGCGCGTGATGACCGTGGCCTCCGTGCGCCCGCCGCGCATCTCACCGCCGAAGTACGAGCTCAGCATCACGTGACGGCCGGCGGCAACCGCGGCGTTGGCGAGGACCTTCGAGCACAGCTGCACGCCCTGACCACCGATGCCGGTGAAGATCACGTCACGCCGGTCGTCGACGTTCATACCTCGACGCTAGTCACGGCGCCGCCCGCGACGGCCGAGGCCCGCATGGCGTCCATGCCGCGCATGACGCCCAGGCCGTCGGCGAAGGTCGGCAGCGGCACCGGCGACTCGAGCTCGCGGCCCTCGATCGCGGCCCGGAACGCGGCGGCGAGCTTCTCGTAGTGCCGGATCTCGTAGCTCCCGAGGGCGTCGAGGTCATCGTCCTCGACCCGGCCGGTGCCCACCGACGCCGATCCGTGCGGGGCCGGGAGCGGGCGGGTGCCGTCGACATCGGCGAGCCAGGCGGCGGAGCCGTCGATCCCGACCGTGCCGCGGGTGCCGGTCACCGACACCAGCCCGCGCGCGGTCCACGCGGCGCCGACGTTCTGGAGCACCACCTCGACGCCGTCGCCCATCTCGAAGCGGGCGGAGTATGCGTCCTCGACCTGGCGGTCACCGGCCGCGGTCACGAGCATCGCCGCGCTCACCGAGCGGAAGGGGCCCAACCACTCGCGCAGCTGGTCGAGGGTGTGCGAGCCGTTGGCTCCGAGCCAGCCGCCGATGCCCGGCTCCTCGAACCAGCTCGGCATCGCGAGCGAATCGTCGGTGTGCAGCAGGAAGGGCGAGTACTCGACGACGGTGGCGAGCCGCACGTCGCCGATCGCGCCCGAGGTGATGGCCGCGCCCACCGCCGCACGCGCGGGGTTCCACCGGAACTCGTGTCCGAGTGCGCCCACCACACCAGCTCGGTCGCGTGCGGCGACGAGCTGCGCGGCTTGCGACGCGTCGGTGGTGAACGGCTTCTCGCAGAGCACGTGACGCCCGGCTGCGATCGCCTCGAGGGCGAGCTCGAAGTGCGTGTGGGGGGGAGTGGCGACGGCGACCGCGTCGACGTCGGGGAGGGCGAGCGCTTCGGCCAACGACCTGCACGCGTGCGGGATGTCGAGCTTGCTCGCCTTGTACGCGGTGGGCTCGAGGTCGCGGCCCACCAGCGCGACCACGTCGAACCCGGCGTCGCGTAGCGCCGGCACCTGCACCCGGCACCCGAACCGTCGTCCGACCACTGCGACACCCGTCATGACCGCGTCTCCTCCGTCGGGCTCGCTCCGCGGCTCGCACTGTACGGTGGCCGGCTCATGCGCGTGGCCGCCGGCAACTCGGACAGTGGGTCGACGCCGACCGTCGTGCTGGTGCACGGATCCGGGCACACGTCACGAGTGTGGGGAGAGGTCCAGGCGCAGCTCCGGCATCGATCGGTTGCCGTCGACCTGCCCGGGAGGACCGACCGCGTCGCCGACATCGCCGAGGTCACCATCGACGCCGCCGCGGCGAGCCTCGCAGCCGACGTCGACGCCGTGGTCGACGGACCGCTCGTGCTGGTCGGCCACTCCGCCGGCGGCATCGTGCTGCCCGCGCTCGCGGCACGGCTCGGCGACCGGGTGGCGCGCCTCGTGTTCGTCGCCGGGCTGTCCGCTGCGGACGGCGAGACGGTGATGCGCACGGTGCGGCCCGATGCCGAAGCCGACCTTGCGGTGCGCCTGCTCGCGATGCGCGAGGAGTTCGCCGGCTGCATGCTCGAGCCCGACCTTTCGATCGAGGGCGTGCGCGCCATCGACGCCCGGACCGCGGCGCCCCTCGACTCGCTCAACTACATGGAGCAGACGGTGTCGTGGGACGGCGTGCCTCCCGACTTGCCGCGCACGTTCGTGCGGTGCCTGCGCGATCGCATCCAGCCGCGCGCGCTGCAAGCGGCGCTGATCGCGAACTGCGCCGCGTCCGACGTGGTCGATCTCGAGTCGGGTCACACCCCCGCCGTCGCGGTCCCGAACGCGCTCGCCGCGGTCCTCGATCTCATCTCCACCCCCGCCACTTCCGCGTCCTTGGACACTCGAAGATGAGTGTCGCGGTACGCCAAGGCGTGCAGGGTCGCGCGATCATCGACGGATGAGGATCGGGCTCGGCGCCGGCGCGCCCACCATCGAGCGCATCGTCGAGCAGGCGGAGCAAGCGGAGGCGGCGGGATTCACGACGTTGTGGTTCCCGAGCGCGGTGCTCGGCGACCCGCTCGCCGCGATCGCGGTCGCCGGTCGTGCCACGTCGTCCATCGAGCTCGGCACCGCGGTGCTGGTCACCTACGCCGCGCATCCCGCGCTCACCGCGGCGCGCGCGGCATCGGTGGCGGCATCCATGGGTCGTCCCGGATTCGTGCTCGGCATGGGGCCGTCGCACGACATGAACATCGAGCGGATGTACGGCCTCTCCTACGAGCACGTCGGGCGGCACACCGAGGAGTACACGCGCATCGTGGTGGCGGCGCTGCGCGGTGAGGAGGTCCGCCTCGAGGGCGACGACTTCCGCGTGCATCTCGGCTCGCCGACCGCGGCGCCGTTCCCGGTGCCGGTGCTCCTGGGCGCGCTCGCGCCGCGCATGCTGCGGGTGGCGGGCGAGGTCGCCGACGGCACCGTCACCTGGATGGCGAACCGCGAGGCGCTCGAGTCGCACGTGGTCCCGCGCATCCGCGCCGCCGCCGACGCCGCCGGGCGCGACGCGCCCCGCGTCGTCGCCGGGCTGCCCGTCGCGGTGCACGACGACCTCGACGAAGCCCGCGCGGAGGCTGCACGGCAGTACGGCTTCTACGGCGAGCTGCCCAACTACGCGCGCATCCTGCGCCACGGCGGCCTCGAACGGTCCGCCGACGCGTGCGTCGTGGGTGACGAGGAGTCGGTCGCGGCGCAGCTGCGCGCGCTCGTCGACGCCGGCGCCACCGACGTGTGGGCAGCGATCTTCGCGGTCGGGACGGACCGCAAGGCCTCACGCGCTCGCACACGCGCGCTGCTCGAACAGCTCGCGCGCGACGCCTGAGCCGTGCTGCTCGCCGACCTGGTCGCGACGTCCACCGCGGTCGCGTCGACTCGGGCCCGGTCGGCCAAGACGGCCGCCCTCGCCGATCTGCTGGCGCGTCTCGCCCCCGACGAGATCGAGGCCGCGGTCGGCTTCCTCACCGGGGAGGCCCGCCAGGGACGGATCGGGGTCGGGTGGGCCACCGCCTTCGGCGTCGGCGCAATGCCGGTGACCACACCGTCGCTCACCATCGCCGACGTCGACCGGGCGTTCGATCGGATCCAGGAGACGACGGGCAGCGGCTCCACGTCGGGGCGGCAGCAGATCCTGCGCGACGTGTTCGACCGCGCCACCGCGGACGAGCTCGACTTCCTCCGCCGGTTGCTCGTGGGAGAGCTGCGCCAGGGCGCGCTCGCGGGTGTGATGACCGACGCCATCGCGCGGGCGGCGGCGGTCCCGATCGCGCTCGTACGGCGCGCCGCGATGCTGTCGGGTGATCTCGGCCGGGTCGCGGTCGTCGCGCTCACCGACGGCGAGGCCGGACTCCAAGGCATCAGGCTCGAGGTCGGCCGCGGGTTGCACCCCATGCTCGCGGCCGGGGCACCCGACGTCGGTGCAGCGATCGCCGACGTCGGGCTGGCCTCGGTCGAGTGGAAGCTCGACGGGGCGCGCATCCAGGTGCACCGCCTCGACGACGACGTGCACGTCTACACCCGCAACCTCAACGACATCACCGACCGGTTGCCGGGTGTCGTCGAGTGGGCCCGCGCGCTGCCGGTGCGCGCGGTCGTGCTCGACGGTGAGGCCATCGGCGTCGACGACGAGGCGCGGCCTCGCGCCTTCCAGGACACGATGAGCTCGTTCGGGCGTGACGCAGCCAGCGACGCGGGCGCGGCCGGCGCCCTCGGCGCCTTCTTCTTCGACGCGCTCCACGTCGACGGCGACGACCTCGTCGACCGGCCGTTGACCGATCGGCTCGCGGTCGTGCAGCAGGTGGTGGGAGCGCGATGCATCCCTGGCATCGTCACCGCGTCGCCCGAGGAGGCCGGCGCGTTCCTCGACGCCGCCATCGCGGCCGGGCACGAAGGCGTCATGGTCAAGTCGGTTGATTCGACCTACGACGCCGGACGGCGCGGCGGCGCGTGGCGCAAGGTCAAGCCGGTGTGGACGCTCGACCTCGTGGTGATCGCGGCGGAGTGGGGCCACGGCCGACGCGAGGGATGGCTGTCGAACCTCCACCTCGGCGCCCGCGGCCCCGACGGCACGTTCGTGATGGTGGGCAAGACGTTCAAGGGCCTGACCGACGCGCTGCTCGAGTGGCAGACCCACGCGCTCCTCGCGCGCGAGGTGGGTCGGGAGGGCATCACCGTGCACGTCCGGCCCGAGCTCGTGGTCGAGATCGCGCTCGACGGCGTGCAGACGTCGCGCCGCTACCCGGGCGGCGTCGCGCTGCGCTTCGCGCGCGTGCGTCGCTACCGCGACGACAAGACCGCGGATGCGGCCGATCCGATCGAAGCGGTGCAGGCGATGCTCCCCGCCGCGGGCGCCTGACGCCGACACCGATCGCCGCCGTCGACGTCGATCGCCACCAAAGAGGTGCGAAATGGATCGCAGGCGGGGAAGAACACGCTGCTCTGCCCGCGGCGCTCTTCGGGTCAGAGGGCGCGCAGGACCCGCAGGCGGTCGGCGAACGCCCGCTGCCCTACCGGCAGGCCGGGGATGCGGTCGAAGCCGTGCGGGCAGCCCGGATGGACGTGGAGCTCGACCGTCGTGCCGGTCGCGGCGATGCGGCGCGCGTACTCGATGTCCTCGTCGCGGAAGATGTCGAGGTCGCCGACGTCGACGTACGTGGGCGGGAGCCCCGACACGTCGTCGGCGCGCGCGGGCGCGGCGGTGGCAGGCACGTCGGGTCCGCCCACGGAGTCGCCGAGAAGCGCATGCCAGCCGGTGTAGTTGTCGTCGTAGGACCACGCCGCGAACGGCGCGAGCTCGGGGTCGGGCACCGTCGTGCGGTCGTCGAGCATCGGGTAGACGAGCACCTGGCGGGCGAGCGCGAGGCCGCGATCGCGTGCGAGCAGTGCGACGCCGGCGGCCAACCCTCCACCGCCGCTGTCGCCCATGACGGCCACGCGGGTCGGATCGACGCCGAGCTCGTCGGCGTGTTCCAGCAACCACGCCAGCCCCGCGTACGCGTCTTCGACCGGGGCGGGGTGCGGATGCTCCGGCGCGACCCGGTAGTCGACCGAGAGGAACGGCACGCCCGAGTCGGAGACGTAGCCAGCGACGAGCCGGTCGTAGCCCGCCACCGAGCCCATGATCATCCCGCCGCCGTGGAGGTACAGCACCGCGGGTCCCGCCGTGCCGTCGCGCGACGGCTCGTACCAACGCGCGGAGATCGGGTCGCCGTCATACGACGAGATCGTGTGGTCGACTCCCTTCACCTCCTCGCGCTCGGGCAGCAGCGAGTCGATGAGGGCCAACCCCGCCTCGCCCTGTTCGCGCAGCGTGCGCCAGTCGTCACGCGGGGCCGGGGTGCGTGGCGGTGCGTCGGCGGTGATCGTGAGGAGGTCGGGGTCGAGTTGGTACGGCATCGGTCAGGTCACCTTCGGAGGGAACGGAGCAGGCGCGGATGCGCGGTCGGGCGCGATCTTGCCCCGACGGCCCGCTTCGACGCAGCATGAGCGAGTCCCGACGACGATCCGAGGTGGTCGATCCCATGAACTCCGTCACCAGCGATGGCTGAGCCGGCCGGTACCCACGTGGTGGTGGGCGGCGCGTCCGGCATCGGCGCGGCGGTGGTCGCGGCCGAACGCAAGCGCGGAGCCGACGTCCTCGTGTGGGACGTGGCCGGTGACTTCGACGTCGAGTGCGACGTCACCGATCCCAGCGCGGTCGACGCCGCCACCGCGACGACGCTCGAGCGACTGGGCGTCCCCACCGAGGTCACCGTCACCGCGGGCGTCGGCCACTCGGCGATGCTCCTCGACGTGGCGCCCGAGGAGTGGGACCGCATCATGACGGTCAACACCCGGGGCCCGTTGCTGGCGATGCGGGCGCTGGCGCGAACGATGATCGACGCCGGTGCGCCGGGATCGCTCGTCGCCGTCTCCAGCGTGAGCGCACGGCTCGTCGACCGATCGATGGGCGCGTACTGCGCGTCGAAGGCGGCGCTGAGCATGGTGGTGCACGTCGCCGCGTGCGAATGGGCGCCGCACGGCATCCGGGTCAACGCGGTCGGTCCCGGGGTCACCGCGACCCCGATGCTCGGCCGCGCGCCCACCGACTCGGGCTGGCTGGCGGCGGTGCAGGAGCGCACCCCGCTCGCGCGGCTCGGCACCGCCGAGGACATCGCCCAGGCGGTCCGTGCGCTGCACGACGTCGAGTGGGCCACCGGCCAGATCCTCGAGGTCGACGGCGGCCTCGGGCTCCACAGCCCCATCGACGCGTTCGGCGAGCACCAACGCGGCTGAGCGCGACCCGTTCAGGCGGACGCCGCGACTGCGGCCAGCGAACCGAAGCGCGCCGGGCGGGCGTCGGTGGCGTCGCCGTCGGCGACGGTGAGCTCACCGGTGACGGCCACGGCGCGGAACCCTGCCGGCGGTCGGGTGAGGCGGTAGCGGCCCTCAGGGAGGTCGTAGCGTCGTTCGAGATCGCGCGTCTCGAGCTCGTCGAGCGCGAACACCGCCACGTCGCCGCGCCGGCCGGGTTCGATCACCCCGCGGTCGCGCAGCCCGAAGAAATCGGCTGAGCGCTGCGTGAGGCAGTGGACCGCCTGCTCCAGCGAGAGCGCGCCGTCGTCGCGCGCCCAATGCGTGATGAGGTGCAGGTTCGAGCCGGCACCGCAGAACATCGTGAGGTGCGCGCCGGCGTCGGTGCCACCCATCAACGCGTACGGGTTGGCGGCGTCGTGCACCACCTGGGCGCGGCGGTCTTCGTCGGTCATCGGGACCGCGGTGCTGTTCTGCTTGAGGTAGCGCGAGCCGATGCCGTTGGCGAGCACCCAGTCGGCGAGCGCGTCGGACGGGTGCTGGTCGCGCTCCGCCGCGAGCTCGGCCAGCGAGATCCCGGTGGGACCGGTGCCGTTCTCGGAATCGCTGAGGATCAGGAGGTGCAGCGTGTCGCGATGGAACGCGTTCTGCTCCGGCAGCGGGTGGTCCCACGCGGCACGAGCGCGTGCGCGCCAGTCGGGATCGGCCAACGTCTCCAGCTTGGCTTCGGCGGGGCCGTTCACCATCTCGTGCCACGGCGGGATCGCCGCGGTGGCGATCGACGTCTGGAAGCCGAGCATCGGGGTGAACGGCTCGTTGCCGCCACCCAGGTACCAGGTGGTGAGACCCTCCTCCACCTTGCCGCCACCCACGCCGTCGCCCAGCGACAGGCTGCGGATGCCGCGCCCGCACGAACGCTCCAAGGCATCGCGGCGATCGTGCTGCTTGCGGGCGATGAGCTGGAAGGTGGCGCCCGGATGACGGGCGATGACGTCGAGGAGCGCGTCGAGCTCGCCGGCGTCGGCGAGGCGGCTGGGGACCAGGCGACGCTGTCGGTCGGTGTCGAACCAGTTCGACGACATGCCGAGCGAGCCGGCGCGGAGCGCATCGTCGAGCCGCGCGGCCATCACCTCGACCTCGTCGGGTGTCGAGGCGCGTTCCCACGCGTCGCGGCCCATCACCGACGCGCGCAGCGCGTTGTGGGCGGTGTACGCGAACGGCTGCACCGCAGTCGCCTGGTCACGCGCCCGGTCGGCGTACTCGCCCCAACTCGACCAACCCCAGGGCACGAACGACTCCGACAACGCGGGCGGTAGCTCCTCGATGAAGCACAGCAGGTCGACGATGTCGTCGCGCACCTCGGGGGCGACGGGCGCGATCCCGAGCCCGCAGTTGCCCATCACGATGGTGGTGACGCCGTAGACCGGCAGTGGGTCGAGCGACGGATCCCAGAACATCTCGATGTCGTAGTGCGTGTGGCTGTCGATCAGGCCCGGTGTGACGACCGCGCCGCGCGCGTCGACCTCGTGCTCCCCGTCGGGAGACAGGTCGGATGCGACCTCCACGATCACGCCGTCGCGGATGCGGACGTCGGCGGGACGACCGGGTGCGCCAGTGCCGTCGACGACGGTGCCGCCCCGAACGATCAGATCCGACATGTCGGCCTCCCTGGTCGTGTCGGTTCTACCAGGGCTTGACGTTCTCGCCCGCGAACGCGATCGAGCGGGAGTCGGCCGGGATCTCGTCGAGCGGCACCGCCACCTCGGCCACCGTGGGGCCGACGCGCGCCGCAACCGGCGCGAGGGCGTCGACGTCGAAGCCGTACACCGCGGCCGCGTTGAGACCGACCATGCGCGCGATCTCGTCGGTGTCGACGCCGGCGAAGCTGTTGCGCAGTGCCTCTCGCGTGTACGGGTACGTGGCCTCGATGTGCGGGTAGTCCTGGCCCCACATGATGCGGTCGATGCCGATCTCGTGGCGCAGCGGCGTCTCGCACGGGCGGAAGAAGCTCGCACCGGCGTAGCAGTTCGTGTGCCAGTAGTGGCTCGGGAGCTCGGTGACGGTCTTGATCACCTCGCCGCCGAAGTGCGACTCGGCGGTGTTCGGGTCGCGGAAGCGGCGGAACTGGTGGTCGAGCATGTCGAGCGTCCCGGGCACCCATCCGCTCGACTGCTCGGTGAGGATCAACCGGATGCCCGGGTAGCGGGCGAACGCACCACCGATCACCATGTGCCAGAACACCCGGTGCGAGAACCAGCCCAACTCGACCATGAACACGGCCATGCCGGTGGCGTCGAGCTCCGGTGCGGGACCAGCGGCGCCGCTGTGGTTGTTGATCGGCATCTCGTTGGCCTCACAGGCCGCCCACAAGCGGTCGTACGCGCGCGTGTAGAGGGGCGGGAGTCCGGAGTCGGGCGGCACCCCCGGCAGCAGGATGCCGCCGCGCAGGCCCTGCTCGGCCGCCCACTCGACCTCGGCGACCGCGGCGTCGACGTCGTTGAGGAAGATCTGCGCCATGCCGGCGCGACGACCGGGCGTGTCGGCGCAGAAGTCGACCATCCACCGGTTGTGCGCCTGGAGCCCGGCCCACCGCAGCTCGTACTCGTCGTCGGCGGGCGGGCGGGCCAGCAGGTTGCCGGACGGGAAGAACGGGGGAATCGTGTTGGGGAAGAGCACCTCCGCGACGACGCCGTCGTCTTCGAGCTCGCGCAGCCGCGCCGCGCTGTCCCAGTTGCGGTAGGCGAAGTCGGCGCGCAGGTCGTCGAACGGGTTCTGGAAGGTCGCTTCCCACGCGTCGAACTCGTCGTGGTACTTCGAATCGAGGTACTCGCGGTACTCGTGGACCTGCGCACCCGCGTGGCCGTCGGACGAGATCACGAGGTAGCGGTCACCGGCAAGCGTCGTCACGAGGTCGCCTCCTTCCCGCGGAGTTGCTTGGGGTTCGGGACGCCGGCGGGCGGCGCGTCGTCGTACTCCACGAACTCGACCAGGTAGCCGTCGAAGTCCTTCACGTACGCCATCGTCACCGGCCAACGGTCGAGGTGCGTCGGTTCCATCACCGATTCGCAACCCGCGGCCATCGCCTTGTCGTAGAGCGCGTGCACGTCGTCGGTGTTGACGTAGAGCTTCCACATCGCGGTGCCCATGTCGATGGGCGCGTCGTTGTCGAGTTGCTGCGCCAGCTGCATCCGGCTCCCGCCGTGCGGCGACTGCAGGATCGCCTCCTTGGCCTGCGGGATGTCGGTGCGGCTGATGACGGGGAGGCCGCAGACGCCGTTCCAGAACTCGATCGCGCGCTCGAGGTCGCGCACGTTGATGCAGTACTGACCGAGGATCGAGACCACGTCGCGGCTCCGTTCTTGCTGGCCCCCGTGCCGGCGACCGTGCCATACTCCACCACAAGCCGTCAGGAAATGCCAGAGTGACAGTCTCCGCCACGGCCCGCCGTCGGGGGTGTCGCTCGCCGAAGGGGGAACCATGGCCGAGCGCTACCTGATCGTCTCGTCCGACTGCCATGCCGGACTGCCGTGCGAGGAGTACCGGCCGTATCTCGACCCCGAGCACCTCGACGCGTTCGACGACTTCCTCGCCGAGCGGAACGCGAACCGCGCCGAAGCGCTGAAGTTCAATTACGACTACATCATGCACTGGGAGGGCGACAACGAGGAGGGCCTCCGCGGCGCCTTCGACCCCGAGCAGCGCGACAAGGAGCTCGACGCCGACGGCGTCGCCGCCGAGGTGATGTTCGCCGACGCCGATGCGATCACCGGCATGGAGTCGCCACCGTTCGGTGCCGGGCTCTCCGCAGGCACCATCCAAGATCCCGAGCTCGCGTACGCGGGAGCGATCGCGCACAACCGGTGGCTGGCCGAGTTCTGTTCGCACGCGCCCGAGCGGCGCGCCGGCATCGCGCTCGTGCCGATCACGCACGACGTCGACCGCGGCGTCGCCGAGATCGAGCGGCTCGCAGGGACACCGGGCATCCGCGGCATCATGATCCCGACCATGTGGCACGACCGCAAGGCGTACAACGATCCCGTGTACGAGCCCGTCTGGTCGGCCGCCGCCGCGCACGACATGGTCGTGCACGTGCACTCGGGCGAGGCGCCGCGCGAGGAGTACGGCGACGACATCGGTCCCTATCTCGCCGAGGTGGCGTGGTGGTCGGCGCGACCGATCTCGTTCCTCCTCTTCGGCGGCGTCTTCGAGCGCCACCCCGATCTCAAGTTCTGCGTCACCGAGGGCGCGGCGTACTGGGCCTCCGACATGATGTGGAAGTGGGACCAGTACTTCGGCGGTGGTCACACGACGGCCAAGTTGGCGCACCTGATGAAGGGCAAGATCTCCAAGCTGCCGTCCGAGTACTTCGGCACCAACATCTTCATCGGCGCGTCGACCATGTCGCGCGAGGAGATCCGTCGTCGCTACGTCATCGGCTGCGACGTGATGATGTGGGGCACCGACTACCCGCACCCCGAGGGCACCTGGCCCGACACCGTGGGCGTGCTGAAGCGCAGCTTCCACGACGTCCCCGTCGACGACACCGCGCAGCTCGTCGGCCTCACCGCGGCGAAGTGCTACGGCATGGACACCACCGTGCTGCGGGAGATCGCCGATCGCATCGGGCCCACGCCCGAGGATCTCGGGCAGGATCCTTCGTTGCGCAGCGATCCCGACGAGGCGGCGAACGCGCGCTGGTGGAAAGAGGAGTACGGCGTCAGCGTGATGTGACGCCGCGCGCGGCCTGCGCGAGGCCGACGCCCACCAGGTCGATCGCCTCGGCGGTCAGGTCGGTGAGCGAGTCGTCGCCGTCGGCGTCGAGCCAACGCAGGTAGGCGCTCTGCACCGCGGCGAGGCTGACGCGCATCATCACGTCGGGCAGCGCGTGCGCGGCGGGAACGCCCAGCCGGCGTGCCAGCTCGACCTCGATGTCGTGGGTTCCGGCGAGGGCGCCGTGCATGATCATCTTGGCCAGCAGCGCCGGGGCCTCCGCGGTGAGGTGGGCCCAGATGGCGGCGTTGCGTCCGAGGCGCTCCTCGCGGGCCGACTGTTCGAGCACCGCGTTGCGCAGGGCCTGCCACGCGTCGAGGCCGTCGTCCTGCTGCACGAGCGATTCGCGGATCACGTCGATGCGCCGCCCGGCCTCGGCGACCAGGACGTGGTCCTTGCTGGCGAAGTAGCGGAAGAACGTGCGCTCGGAGATCCCCGCTTCGTGGGCGATGTCCTCGACGGTGACGGCCGCGTAGCCACGCTCGGCGAACAACGACATCGCCGCCTGCTGGATCTCGCGCGCGTTGCGCTCGCGCCGTTGCTCCCGTAGCTCGACGCCGGAGCGGGTGCCGTTCTCGCTCGTCATCCGCACCCCAGGATATGGTCAACCACGACGAGCATCTCGGAGTTGACCGTCACATGTGTACGTCAACCCCGAGATGTTCGTGTTCAAGGGAACCGCTCGTCCCGCCACTGCATGCCCTGGCGGATGTCGGCGAGGCGGGCCTCGATCAGCGCGTCGAGGTCGCGCGTGGGGAACACGAAGAACTGGTTGTCGAGCACGGCCTGGTACACGACGTCGGCGACGTGCGCAGGCGGTGCGCCGTGGCCGATCATGTCGCGGTACTCCTTCGACGTCGGGTTGTCCTCCGAGGGGTCGTCCATGCCCTCGGGCCGGTTGCGCTCGCTCTCGAAGATGCGCGTGTTGACGAGCCCCGGGCACAGCACCGACACGCCCACGCCGCGCTCGGCGAGCTCGCGGCGCATGGCAGCGGCGAGGCCGA
>DASUAS010000238.1:0-24576 GCA_035763625.1 Acidimicrobiia bacterium | reverse complement strand
GCATCAACCTTCCGCTGGCGCGTGACCTGCTGGCGGCCACGTTGGCGATCGCGGCCGACCCCGGTGCTCGGGTCGTGCTGCTCGACGGTGCGGGCAAGCTCTTCTGCGCTGGTGGCGACCTCAAGGGCTTTGCCGGCCGCGACGACCTCCCCGCCCATCTCCGGGAGATCCTCGCCGCGCTGCACGCCGCCATCACCAACCTCGTGCGCGGCGACGCGCCGGTGGTCGCTGCGGTGCAGGGGAGCGCGGCGGGCGCGGGCATGGGCCTGGTGGGCGCGTCCGACCTCGTCGTGGCGGCCGAGTCGGCGAAGTTCGTGATGGCCTACACGGGAGTCGGGCTCGCGCCCGACGGCTCGTCGAGCTGGTTCCTGCCCCGCCTGGTCGGCCTGCGGCGCGCGCTCGAGCTCACGCTCACCAACCGCGTGCTCTCGGCGACGGAGGCGCTCGACTGGGGTCTGATCACGCAGGTGGTGCCCGACGACGAGCTCGCCGACTCCGCCGGCGCGCTGGCGGCCAAGCTGGCGAGCGGCGCGGCGCCGGCGCTCGCGCGCGCCAAGCGCCTGCTCCACACGAGCCTGGAAGAGACGCTCGAGACGCACCTCGCGCGTGAGGCCGACGCCATCTCGACCGCGTCGGCGACACCGCAGGGGATCGAAGGGGTGGCCGCGTTCGTCGAGAAGCGCGCGCCGGTGTTCAACCCCGACTGAGCTACTCCTTCGAGAGCGCGGCATCCTTCGCCCGCACGGTGGCGTCGAGCGCGGCGCGGTGTTCGTCGAGCTTCGACTGCAGTGCAGCGTCGGACGCGCCGAGGATGCGCACCGCCAGCAGCCCCGCGTTGCGGGCCTTGCCGACGCCCACCGTCGCGACGGGGATGCCGTCGGGCATCTGCACGATCGAGAGCAGCGAGTCGAGACCGTCGAGGTGCTGGAGCGGTACCGGCACCCCGATCACCGGCAACGACGTCATCGACGCGGTCATGCCCGGCAGGTGCGCGGCGCCGCCGGCGCCCGCGATGATCACGCGGAGGCCGCGTCCCGCGGCCGTGCGCGCGTAGTCGTACATCACCTCGGGGGTGCGGTGCGCCGACACCACCCGCACCTCGTGGGCGACGCCGAACTCGTCGAGCGCGTCGAGCGCGCCCTGCATGGTGGGCAGGTCGGAGTCGCTGCCCATGATCACGCCGACGAGCGGCGGGTCGGAGCCGGTCACGGCGCGACCTTATCGGGCGGCTACCGCCCGGATTCGGCCTTGGCGCTCTCTTCGGCCAGGTCGGACTCGTACATGCGTCGGACGAGGCCCTCGAAGTCGACCTTGGGCTCCCAGCCGAGCTTGACGCGTGCTTTCGACGCGTCGCCCATCAGCAGGTCGACCTCCGCCGGTCGCTCGAAGCGGGGATCCTGGCGCACGTACGGCCTCCAGTCGTCGTAGCCCGCGCAGCGGAACGCCTCGTCGAGGAACTCGCGGATCGTGTGGGTCTCGCCGGTGGCGATGACGTAGTCGTCGGGCTCGTCCTGCTGCAGCATGAGCCACATCGCCTCGACGTAGTCGCCGGCGTAGCCCCAGTCGCGGGCGGAGTCGAGGTTGCCGAGCGTGATCGCGTCCTGGAGCCCGAGCTTGATGCGCGCCAGCGAGCTCGTGATCTTGCGGGTGACGAACTCGAGCCCGCGCTTCGGCGACTCATGGTTGAACAAGATGCCGGACGACGCGTGCAGGCCGTACGCCTCGCGGTAGTTCACGGTCATGTGGTGACCGAACACCTTCGCGACGCCGTAGGGCGAGCGCGGGTGGAAGGCGGTGAGCTCGGTCTGGGGTGTCTCGCGCACCTTGCCGAACATCTCCGACGACGACGCCTGGTAGAAGCGGATCGGGTTGTCGTCGACGCCGCCCACGATGCGCACCGCCTCGAGCATGCGCAGCACACCGAGACCGGTGATCTCCGAGGTGAGCTCGGCCTGGGTGAACGAGAGGTGGACGAACGACATCGCGCCGAGGTTGTAGACCTCGTCGGGCTGCACCCTCTCGACGACGGCGATGAGCGACGACAGGTCGCGCAGGTCGCCGTCGACCAGCTCGAGTTGGGGCGTCTCGCGCAGGACCAGCTCCGCCTTCGGGTTGTTCTGCCCGCGGATGAGGCCGAACACCTGGTAGCCCTTGTCGGCCAGCAGGTCGGCGAGGTAGCGGCCGTCCTGCCCGGTGATGCCGGTGACCAGCGCGCGCTTCACGCGTGCACCTCCGTGACGTCGACGTGGGACCAGTCGGGTTCGAGCTGGAGGAGGAACTCGGCACAGCGGGCCTCTTCGTCGGCCTCGCCGATCTCGCCCGCGCGCTGGCGGAGGCCGTCGAGGGCCCGCAGGAAGCCGCGGTTGGTCTCGTGCTCCCAGCGCACGTATCCGGAGCCGCGCCAGCCCGACTGCCGCAGCCGGTCGAGGCCTCGGTGGTAGCCGACGCGGGCGTACGCGTAGCCCTCGACCGGGTCGCGCGCGAGCTGACCGAGGCGGGCCCAGCCGTCGAGGAATCGGGGCCAACGTCCCACCACGACGGCCACCGCGTCCCGCCGCTCGGGCCCGGGGCGGTCGAGCGCGGTGGAGAGGGCGGCCAGCGCCTCCGCGGGCTCGGGGTCGAGCACGGTCTCGGGCAGACCGGGCGAGAACGAGATGGGCTGGTCGGTCACGGGGAGGAGGTTAGGGGGCGCGTCGGTAGAATTCGGGGGAGTGACCGACGCTCAGTCCTCTGCCCCCACCGACCCCGAGACCGGCACGGCCGCGCCCCCGCCGCCGCCTCCGCCGACCCGGCTGATGTTGATCCGTCACGCAGTCACCGCGCAGACGGGTCCGCTGCTCTCGGGGCGCACCCCGGGCATCGACCTCTCCGACAAGGGTCGGGAGCAGGCGAAGGCGCTCGGTGAGCGGCTGTCGAAGCTGCCGATCGCGATCGTCTACGCGAGCCCCATCGAGCGCACCACGCAGACCGCGGCCGCGGTCGCCGAGCACCACGGACTCGAGGTCCAGTCCCTGCCCGGCGTGCTGGAAGCCGACTACGGCGAGTGGACCGGAGGCAAGCTCAGCGACCTGGCGAAGACCGACCTCTGGAAGACCGTGCAGCGCTCGCCGTCGCGCGCGCGGTTCCCCAACGGTGAGTCGCTCGCCGAGATGCAGGTGCGCATGGTCGTCGCGCTCGAGGACGTCGTGGCGCGCCATCACGGCCAGCTGGTCGTGGTGGTGTCGCACGCCGACCCGATCAAGGCCGCGATCGCGCACTACACCGGCGTGCACCTCGATCTGTTCCAGCGCATCGTGGTGTCACCGGCGTCGGTGACGGTGTTCGCGCTCGGCGAGCACGGCGCGGCCATGATCAAGTGCAACGACACCGGCTCGCTCGACGAGCTCCTCCCGCCGCCCCCGAAGGCCGACGCCTCCGACGAGTCCGACGCGTCCGCCGAACCGCCACACGAGACCTCCGACGAACCCACCGAGGCGCGTTCGTGAGCGCGGAGATCATCGAGCTCGACGACGTCGATGGTCTCGGCGCGGGCGCGATCGGCGAGCCGGGCCAGCGCGCCTTCTACATCCAGGCGCGCACGGAGCACACGCAGCTCACCGTGCTGGTGGAGAAGGAGCAGGTCGACCTGCTCGCCACCGAGGCGGTCGCCTTCCTCGACCGCATCGCCGACACGTACCCGGAGCTGCCGTTCGACCTCCCCACGACGCAGAGCAACCTCCGCGAGCCGACGGTCCCGCTGTTCCGGGCCCGGCTCATCGGCCTCGGGTTCGACCCCGAGCGCGAGCTGGTCCTGCTCGAGCTGCGCGAGCGGTCCGAAGAGGAGGACGACGAGCAGGCAGTGGTCGAGGACGACGACGAAGAGGGCTATGTGGCGCGCATCTACGCCACGCGCGCACAGGTGCGCGCCATGGCGGCGCGTGGCGCGGAGGCCGTCGCCGGCGGTCGTCCGCCGTGCCCGCTGTGCGAGCAGCCGATGGATCCGTCCGGGCACCGGTGTCCTCGCTGGAACTGACCCCCGAGGAGCTGCGCAGCGCGCTCGAGACGGCCGAGCTCGAGGTCGTCGGCCGCATGCGCTACTCCTCGAACGCGACGTTCCTCGTCGAGGCGAAGGTCGACGGCATGGACCTCGCCGCGATCTACAAGCCGCGTCGCGGCGAGCGCCCGTTGTGGGACTTCCCGCAGGGCACGCTCTGCGAGCGCGAGGTCGCGGCGTTCGAGCTGTCCGACGCGCTCGGGTGGGACATCGTGCCGCTCACCGTCCTGCGCGAGGGCCCACTCGGCGTCGGTGCCGTGCAGCGCTACGTCGACCACGACCCCGACGAGCACTTCTTCACCTTGCGCGACGACCACGAGGACCGGTTCCGCGAGTTCGCGTGGTTCGACGTCCTCGCCAACAACGCCGACCGCAAGGGCGGGCACTGCCTCCACGACCAGGTGAACGACGTGATCGTCGGCATCGACCACGGCCTGTGCTTCCACGAGGACGACAAGCTCCGCACCGTCATCTGGGAGTACGCGGGGGAGCGACTGCCGGCAGCGGCGGCCGACGACGTGTGCCGGATGTCGGCCGAGCTGCACGACGGTCGCCTGCACGAACGCCTCGCCCCGCTCCTCGACGACGACGAGCTCGACGCCCTCGCCCGCCGCGCCGACGTGCTGCTGCGCCGCGGCCTGCCCCTCCCCGGCGACTGGCACAGCACCCCCTGGCCCCTCGTCTGACCCCCCACCCGCACGTTTTGGCGCCGTTGCGGAGCGATATACGCCGTCAAACGGTGAGAGAACGCGGTGGGGGGCCTACTTGCGGCGGTAGACGTCGATGTCGTCGATGGTGACGACGTACTTGTACTGGGTGTCGACGATGTGCTCGAGGCGCGGGAAGTCGGAGATCGGGTAGTACTGCGCGCCCCGGACCTTGGCTGGTGACGTGTCGACGAAGTACTTCGGCGGGTGCGCCGTGAAGTCCTCGTAGAAGTCTTCCCACGCGTTCGCGGTGTCGGAGCCGGTGTTGGCGTCCTCGGGTGGACGACCGGGGTAGTTGCCGGTCAGGAACGGTGCAGTGAGGAAGCGCGTCGCCGGGCGACGGCCCGAGGCCCAGTAGATCTCGGGCACGCTGCCCCACACGTAGATCGGATCGTCGGGGTTGGTGGTGGTGGCCAGGTAGCGCGACACCGACTCGTAGTTGGGCTCGGGCACGCCGGGGCGGTACACGTAGCCCGCGACGGAGAACATGAACCCGACTGCGAGCGCGAACGCCACCGTGCGCCGCGCCCACACCGCGCGACCACGCGTCAGCGCGCCGGCCGCGAGCAGCACGAGCGGCGGGATCAGCTGGATGTAGTAGTGGCCGAAGAAGCGGAGGCCGACCGCCACCGACACCGCCGCCGAGAGGAGCCACAGCCACAGGTCGGTGTCGCGCTGCCCGTCGAGCGCGGCGAGCCGGCGCTGCTTCCAGGCACTCGGGATCTTCCACAGCAGCGGGAGGTTGCACACCGCCCACATGCCGGTCATGAAGAGGAAGGTCGTGAGGACGACCGTCGACATGGTCTTCATGCCGACGTAGGAGCCGTTGCCCAGCACCGTCCAGTAGAAGAGCTGTGCCGGCCCCATCGCCAGCGCGACCAGCACGGTCGGGATGCTGAACCCGGCGAACACGCCGGCGATCCCCTTCTTCCCCCGGCTGCGCGCGATGAGGTACACGACCGGGAGCAGTGTCGCGGCACCCGTCTGTTTGGCCAGCGTGGCCGCGGCGATGGCGACGCCGGCGAGGAAGCCGCGCCCGCGCCGCGCGAAGAGGACGGCGGCCGTCATCGACGGCAGCATGAAGACCTCGAAGTTCGCGGCCTGGCCGTCCTGGGGCGCGAACGAGACCATCGCGACGACGAAGAGGATCCCCGCGATCCAGCCCGCGCGCGCGCCGTACCGTCGCCGGGCCTCGATCGCGAGGAGCAGCGCCGTCAGCGCGACGGCCAACATCGCGACGAGTCGCACCGACCACAGCGCGGTGGTCTCGAAGAACGCGAACGTCGCTGCGTACACGTACGGGACGAGCGGCGGCTTGCGGTCGATGGCGTCCTGGTAGAGCTGACCGCCGTCGTTCAACACGTGCGCCTGGGTGGCGAGGAACGTCTCGTCGGAGTTGAACACCGGCGTGGAGAACGCCGGGAGCCGCAGCACGAAGGTGAGCGCGAACAGCACGAGGAAGATGCGGACCAGGTCTCGTCGCGACTCGTGGTGCGACTCGGGGCGCGTGTCGACCGCCACCGCGGCAGACGCGTCGGCGAGAAGAGCTCCGGGATCGGCCCCAGGAGCGCGGAAGGAGGGGTCCATCGACATGGAGAACCTCCATTCTGCCCGGTCCGGTTCCCGCGGCGGGCCCCGTGGCCGCCAGGGGTTGTGCGATCGGGGTCCCCGGGTATCCCTGTGCGGCCGGCAACCACCGAGTGGAAGGAACCCTCATGGACGCCTGGATCTGGATCGTCATCGCCGTCGTCGTCGTCTTGGTGATCATCGCCGTGGTTGCCGCGGCCATGTCGAAGAGCCGGCGTCGTCATCACCTGCAGGAGCGCTTCGGCTCCGAGTACGACCGGACGGTCGAGGGCGCCGACCGTCGTCGCGATGCGGAGCGTGACCTTCGTGATCGCGAACAGCGCCACGACGAGCTCGAGCTGCGGCCCCTCAGCGACGCGTCACGCCAGCGCTACACCCAGCAGTGGCAGGACATGCAGACGGGCTTCGTCGACCGTCCGCAGGTCGCAGTGGCCGACGCCGACCGCCTCGTCACCGACCTGATGCGTGAGCGTGGCTACCCGGTCGACGACTTCGAGACCCGCAGCGACCTCGTGTCGGTCGACCACCCCGACGTGGTCGAGAACTACCGCACCGCGCACGGCATCGCGGTGCGCACGGTCGACGGTCGCACCTCCACCGAGGACCTCCGCCAGGCCGTGATCTCCTACCGCGCCCTGTTCGAGGAGATGCTCGTCGACGAGCCGGAGCCCAGCAAGTAAGGCCCGGACGCGAGCGACGGGGGAACGTCGCTCAGACCGGCTCGAGCTGGTTCTCGTGGTAGCGGTCGCGGCACAGGGAGCGCTGGAGCTTGCCCGACGACGTCTTGGGCAGGCTGCCCGGCCGCACCAGCACGACCTCGACCGGCGGGACGCCCACCGCGTCGCACACGCGCGTGACGACCGAGTCGTGCACGTCGTGCAGGTCGTCGGTCCTGGTCTCCGCGACCACGACGATCGACTCGCGGCCGCGCTTGCGGTCGCTGCCGAACGCGATCACGTTGCCGGCCCGCACGCCTTCGACGGTGGCCGCGGCACGCTCGACGTCCTCGGGGAACACGTTGCGGCCGCCCACGATGATCACGTCCTTCTTGCGGCCACACACCACCAGTTCGCCGTCGACCAGGTAGGCGAGGTCGCCGGTGCGCAGCCACCCGTCGTCGAAGCTGGCGGCGCTGGCCTCCGGGTTGCGGTAGTAGCCGGGCGTCACCGACGGGCTGCGCAACTGGAGCTCGCCGACCTCACGGTCGCCGCGCCGGGCGCCGGTCGCGGGGTCGACGACGCGCAGCTCGAACCCGTCGAGCGGGCGCCCGAGCTTGGCCAGCCGGCGCACCGACCCGGGAGTCGCGTCGTCGGCCGCGGGCCGGGCGTGGTGGTCGTGCTCGAGCGCGTGACGGTCGACCGCGTCGACGGTCATGCCCGCACCGACGGCGGGGAACGTCACCGCGAGCGTCGCTTCGGCCATGCCGAACACCGGGTACGCGGCGCGGGCGTCGAAGCCGAAGGGCGCAGCCGCGGCGCAGAACGCCTCCACCGCGCTCGGGTCGACGGTCTCGGCGCCGTTCAGCGCGAGCCGCCAGCTCGAGAGGTCCAACGCGCCGGCGCGTCGCAGTGCTCGCGCCGCGAGCGCATAGGAGAAGTTGGGTCCGGCCGTGATCGTGCCGCGGTGCTCCGAGATCCACTCCAACCAGCACGCGGGGCGGGCGAGGAAGTCCTGCGGTGCGCCGAGCACGAGCTCGAAGCCCAGGAGCATCGGGGTCATCATCAGCCCGATGAGGCCCATGTCGTGGTAGAGCGGGAGCCACGAGACCGCCCGGTCGGCGTTCGAGATCCCGGCGCCGGCGACGATGGCGTCGATGTTCGCACCGACGCAGCGGTCGGGGAGCATCACGCCTTTCGGCGCCGCGGTCGACCCGCTCGTGAACTGGAGGATGGCGAGCCGATCGGGGTCGTCGGGGGGACCAGCCCATGCCGATGCACCCGTCCGGGCGCCGTCCTTCACCAACTCCTCGAGCAGCACCACCTCGGCGCGCTCGGGCGGTGGCTCGAGGAAGGGCGCCAGATCGCCGTCGACCACCACGACGGCGGCGTCGGCGTTGGCGATGCGACGTCGGGTCTGCTCGACGAACTCCTCGATCGATCCGAGCCGCATCGGCAGCGGGAGCGCGACCACGGTGCCGCCGGCGAGGAAGACCGCCTGGATGGCGGTGACGAGGGGGCGTGACGTCGGCCCGAGCACGCCGACGTGGACTCCTGGGCCCACCCCGCGCGCCTGCAACGCGGCGGCCACGCCCCGCGCCTCCTCGTGGAGGCGCGACCACTCCACCCGGTCGGCGGGGCCGGCGTCGCCCGCGGCGGAGCCCACGAAGGTGATGGTCCCCGCGCCCTCCGCCGCGGTCTGGAGGCGCGAGACGACAGAGGGCATCGAGGGTTGGACTCCTGCTCGCGGGATGCGGTTACTCGCCGGTGCTTCCCCAGGTGTCCCAGTAGGTGATGCCCTCGACGGGGGGGCGCGCCGCGGGCTTGAAGTCGTCGCCGGTGAAGTAGGCGGTGGGGATCAGCGCGACCTGGGTCATGCCGTCGGGGATCCCGAGCAGCTCGGCGGTCTCGGCTTCGTTGGCCAGGTGGAGCGTGGTCCACGCGGTGCCGAGCCCCCGGGACCGGGCCGCGAGCATGAAGCTCCACACCGCCGGCAGGATCGAGCCGTAGAAGCTGGCAGCCGCGAACGGCTCGGGACTCTCGAGGCGACCCTCGACGCACGGGATGACGTGCACGGGGACGCGGTCGAGGATGTTCAGGAGGTGGACGGCCGACTGGTACACCCGCCGGGTCTGGGGGTCCTCCGCCGCGCCGGCCTGCGATTCCATGTACGGGCGGGCCATGCCGTCGTAGAGCTCCTTGAGCCGGGCGCGCTTGGCCGCGTCGGTGACCACCATCCAGTGCCAGCTCTGACCGTTGCCGGCCGTCGGCGACTGGACCGCGAGGCGCAGGCACTCGAGCAGCACGTCGCGCTCGACCGGGCGTTCGAGGTCGAGGCGCTTGCGGACGGCGCGCGTCGTGGCGAGCAGGTGGTCGGTGACGGTCGTGTCCATGGGGTGGTCGGCCATCGGCGCAGTCTCGCAGAGTCAGGACGAGAGCGTCGCGGCGGGGTCCTGGAAGAACCGGGAGCGGGGGAGCACCACGTCGGCACCGTCGCGCACGGCCCGCTCCAGCACGTCGGTGTCGACGTGGGGACCGAACGCCACGATGCGCGCGGTCGGGGCGGTGGACCGCACCGCCGCCACCGCGGTCGCATCGCGTGCGAGATCGATCACGACGACGTCGGCACCCGCGCAGGCGGCGGTGTCGCCCGCGAACTCGACGCCGGTGATCGCGCTGCTGATGCGCGACCGGTCCATCAGGTCGCTCGTGATCGCGACGATCTTCATGGTGCCTCCTCGCTGAGAGCGGGAACCGGTCCTCGGAGCAGCACGCGCAGCACGATGGTGCCGAGCACGGCCGCGATCGTCGACGCGGCCAACACGCCGATCTTGGCGTCGTCGATCACCTCGCCCCGGAACGCGAGATCGGTGATGAACAGCGACACGGTGAAGCCGATGCCTCCGAGCACTGCGACGCCGGCGATGTGACGCAGCCCGACGCCTTCCGGGAGCGCGCCGAGGCGCGCCCTCACCGCGAACGTCGTCGCGCCGAGGATCCCGACGAACTTGCCCACGACGAGGCCGGCGACGATCCCGATGGTCACCCGGCTCGCCAGCGCGTGGTCGATGGCGTCACCGCTCAGCAGCACCCCGGCGTTGGCGAGAGCGAAGATCGGCACGATCACGAAGCTCGACACCGGGTGCAGCAGGAGCTCGAGCCGCTCGAGCACGGGGACGCCGCGACGAGGGAGCGCGGGCGTGAGCAGACCGAGGACGACGCCGGCCAAGGTGGGTTCGACGCCGGCCTCGTGCAGGCACCACCACAGCACGACGCCGGGGATCACGTAGGCGAGCGGGTGATCGACGCGCAGCCGCGACATCGCGGGCACGACCAGCACGACGAGCACCGCGCCGCCCAACCACCACCCGTCGAGGCCGCGCGAGTAGAAGAGCGCGATCACGACGATGGCGCCGATGTCGTCGACGATCGCCAGCGCGAGCAGGAACAGCTTGAGGCCAGAGGGCACGCGCGGGCCGAGGAGCGCGAGCACACCGACCGCGAACGCGATGTCGGTGGCCATCGGGATCGCCCACCCGTCGAGGCCCTGCCCGCCGACGTTGATCGCGACGAACAGCAACGCCGGCATGACCATGCCACCGAGCGCGGCGATCGCGGGCAGCGCGGCCCGGTGCCGATCGCGCAGCTCGCCGGTGACGAGCTCGCGCTTGATCTCGAGGCCCACCACGAAGAAGAAGACGGTCATGAGCGCGTCGTTCACCCAGTGCACCAACGACTCGGTGATTGCGAGGTCGCCGGGCCCGATGGTCAGCTGGTGGTGCCACCAACTCGTGTAGCCCGCACTGTCGGTGTTCGCCCACACCAGCGCGGCCGCGGCCCCCAACAGCAGGACGATGCCGCTGGCGGCCTCGAGCGACACGAACTCGCTCCCGATCGGTGGCGCGGCCCGGCCCAGCACGGGGATCCGGACGTGGCGGCGGGGTGGCATCGGCGTTGCGCATCGTAAACCCGGGCGGCCTCAAGCCCGTCGAAGGTTGCAAAAGTGAGAAACGGCACGTACCGTGTCGAGGCGGGCTGCGGAGGGCGCGATGCGGGTTCGGGGACGACGGGCAGGCGCGGCGTTCGTCGCGGTCCTCGCCATCACGGGCTTCACCACGGGATCGCTGCCGGCGTTCGCCGACGACGCGCCGCAGCCCAGCACGACGACCACCGTGCCCGCGGCCACGCCGCCGACGACCACCGTGCCGGACACGACGGTTCCGACCACGACGGTGCCGGACACGACGGTTCCGACCACGACAGTGCCGGACACGACGGTGCCGACCACGACGACACCGACTGGCACGACTGCGCCCGACGGTGGAGCGCCGGTGGCGCAGACGACGCCGGCGGTGACGGTCACGCCGTCGACCGGACTGCTCAACTTCCAGACCGTCACCCTCTCCGGCACCGGCTTCACGCCCGGCGTCCTGGTGGGATGGGCCCAGTGCAAGAACAACGCGTCCGGCACCGCGGCCGACTGCGACACCGGCAACACGGGGACTGCGACGCCGGACGGATCGGGCGCGTTCAGCACCCCGTTCACGGTGCATCGCATCCTGCACACCGCCAACGGCACCGTCGACTGCGCCAGCGCGCCGGCGACCTGCAACCTCGGCGCGGGCACGGTCACGCAACCCAGCGCCGAGAGCGCCGGCGTACCCCTCACCTTCGATCCGAACGCGCCCCTCCCGCCCCCGGCCACGCTCGAGGTGAACCCGGCCATCGGTCTGCACGACGGCGACGCGGTCGCGGTCTCGGGCAGCGACTACCTGCCGAGCTCGCAGGTGGCGATCGTGCAGTGCAGCGTGCCCGCCTCGGCGTCGACGTGCCAGACGCTGTTGCTGCTCCCCGCCGACGCCACCGGCTCCTTCGCCACGCAGGTCATCGTGCACCGCGTCGTGGCCACGCCTCCGTTCGGCGCGACCGACTGCGCCGCCGCTCCGGGGACGTGTCAGCTGACGGCCGTGTCCCTGGCCGACTACTACGACTACGCCGCGCACGTCGACCTCGCGTTCGATCCCAGTGGACCTCCGCCGCCCGGCGAGGTCACGGTCACTCCCGACACCGACCTGGTCCAGTTCCAGTCGGTGTCGCTGGCGGGCTCGGGCTTCAACCCTTCAGCCGGCGTGCAGATCGTCGAATGCCGCGCCGACGCGACGTCGCCCGGCGACTGCGTGCAGGGTTCCATGTTCGTGTCGACGAGCGCGACCGGAACCTTCACCACGCCGGTCGTGGTGCGTCGCGTCCTGCATCTGGAGAGCGGCGACTTCGACTGCGCGAGCGCGCCCGGCGCGTGCACGCTGGTGAGCTCGTCGTTCGGCGCGTCGACCGTCGTCGTCGTGAGCCCCATCAGCTTCGATCCGAACGCGCCGGTCCCGCCGCCACCGTCGATCACGGTTGCGCCCGACGCCGATCTCGTGCACGGCCAGTCGGTGACGCTGACGGGCGCCAACTTCGCGCCGAGCTCGCCCGTCGCCATCGGCGAGTGCGTCTCCGGCACGCCGGTCTTCGGGCCCTGCGGACTCGGGCTGCAGTTCGCCATCAGCGATGCGAACGGTGCCTTCACCAAGACGTTCACGGTCGGTCGGGGTGTGGTCGACTTCAGCAGCGGCTTCCCGCCGCAAGTGGTCGACTGCGCCGAGTCGTCGGGCCGGTGTTCGCTCGTTGCCTCCTCGTTCGACGGCCAGGACCACTCGGTCCATGCGCTCGACTTCGATGCGTCGGTGCCGATCCCGGTGCCCGACACGAGCGTGTCACCACAGTTCGATCTCCCCGACCGCGCGTTGGTCCACGTGCACAGCACCGGCTTCGCGCCGGGTGAACGCGTCATGGTCTCGGAGTGCGCCGCCGACGCACCCGATGTCTTCGCGTGTGGAAACGGCGTGATCGGGAACCTGGTCGCGGACAGCCGCGGCGCGGTCGACACGACGGTCCGCGTGCGTCGCGAGGTCACGAGCCCGCCCGGCTTCCTCGTGATCGACGCCCTCGGCGGAACCACCAACTGCGCGGACGCGATCGGCACGTGTGTCGTGCGGGTGCAGTCGACCGACGACCCGCTCGTGGTCTCCGACGTCGGGCTCGGCTTCGATCCCACCGCGGTCGCGCCGCCGCCCGCGGTGACGATCACCCCGGCGGGCCCGTACGTCGACGGCCAGCAGGTCGTGGTGCACGGCGAGGGCTTCACGCCCCACGCGATCGTGAGCACCGCGCAGTGCGCGGCCGGCGTCGATCCGAGCCCCACCAACTGCGACCAGAGCGACGAGGCCCGTTTCGCCCGGGTCCCCGTCGACGGCGACGGCAACCTCAACGCCACCGTCACCCTGCACGCGAGCGTCGAGACCGCCGACCACACGCTCGACTGCAGTGCTCCGGGTGCCTGCGTGCTGCTGGTCGCGAATCGCTACGACCTCGCCAACGAGCGCGCGCTCGTGCCGCTCGACTTCGGCGGCGTGGGTGGGGTGCAGGTCCTGGGGGCGCCGCGCGCGCTCGCGTTCACGGGTGCCGGTTCCGACACCGTGCCCGTGGTCGTGATCGGTGTCGCGCTCGTGGTGCTCGGCGCCGCGCTGTTGCTGCTCTCCGTCGCTCGCTCCCGCTCACTCCGTCCCAGCGGCCGACACCGGGCCTAGCCCGGCATCGGCCGATCGTCGCGAGTCGGTGCGCGGCGATCGGCCGCGCCAGCTCTAGCTCGCGGGCGTGGGCAGGAGGCGGGGCTCGTCGATCGCGAACTCGGGCCAGCGCTTGCGCGACCTGGTCGAGAGCTTGTGCATCAGCGCGATCGCGCCGGGGTCGTCGTCGCCGGGGCGGGTCTCGATCCAGCCGTCGCGGACCAGGCCTTCCATCAGCTCCCGGCCGACGTCGGTGCGCACGATGGTGAGCGTCCAGTCGTTGAACGCGCCGATCCCCCCGGTGGAGATGTCGGCGTGCTCGGCCGCGAAGTCGGGGCACATCTTGCAGCCCTCGCGCGTCCAGGCGTGGCACTCCTTGAGCGGGATCTCGTGGTAGTCGCCGTTCTTCATCCAGATCTGGAAGACGCCCTTGATGTTCATCTTCTTCATGTCGGCCTTCTTCAGGCCGTACTTGGCCTCGAAGAGCTCCTCGAAGATGGCGTCGTCGAACGTCTTGGAGCACAGCAGGCCGATGTTGAGCGCGAGCCGGCGCGCCACCTTGCCGACCTTGCGCTGCTTCATCACCGGCGGCATCGACGACTGGCAGCTCATGCCCACCAGCGCGATGCGCTCGGCGCCGCTCTCGATGGCGTCGAAGTAGGCGAGGGGGTTGGCGGAGTAGGTGTAGCGGCTGCCCGCGGAGGCGATGATCTCATCGCGGGTGCGGGCGACGCCGGGGACCGCCTTCCAGCTGCTGCCGTCGCCCTCGAGGTAGCTCACCAGCGCGGCGTCGATCATGTCGTGCTCGAGCGCGTACACGAGGATGGCGGAGACGAGGCCGCCGTCCTGGCCCACCTCGGCGAGCACCGGGTCGGTGGCCCGGGCGAGCACGATGTCCTTGTACACGCCCGACGGCTCGTCGTTGGTGCGCACCCGGCCGAACATGAACTCGTCGACCTCGGGCTCCCACGCCCGGAAGCGGGGGCAGGCGCGGGTGCACGACGTGCAGCTCTTCTCGCCGTGGCTGCAGTTCTCGGGCCCCCACCCCTCCTCGAACTGGAAGGGCTTGTACACCCCGTCGGTGTCGCGGTAGCCGAGCACGTCGTGGGGACAGGCGATCACGCAGCCAGCGCACCCGGTGCACAACCCCGTCGTCACGACCTCGGAGTAGAGGTGCTTCCAGCTCAGCTTCCACGGCGGCATCCGGTGAGTCTGGCACAGTGGCCCCCGAGCGCCCCAAGTGGTTCGCGGCCGCTCGGCGCCCCGATACCATCACCCGCGGTGACGCAGCTCCCGCCTCCTCCGCCGCCTGCGGGACCGCCTGCCGGAGCTCCTCCGCCGCCTCCTCCTCCAGCTCCGCTCCCGCCACCGCCGGCCGCGGTCGCCCGCTGGCGCGACCAGCGGGGCCTGACCCTCGCCCTCGTGATCTGCTTCGGGATCCTGGTGACGACGTGCGTGGTGCTCGTCGTCGCCCTCGCCAACCGTCTCTCGGTCGTCGCCGACGTGCGGAACGGCAACTTCACCAACATCCTGGCGCGGGCCCAGGACGCCGACGACTTCGTGTCGGGGGCGAACGCGGCCTTCCTGCTGGTGCAGCTGCTGCTCGCGGTGCTCTTCATCACCTGGAACTTCCGGGCGGCGAAGAACAACGAGGCGCTCGACCGGCGCAACCCGCGGTTCGCGCCCGGGTGGGCGATCGGCGGATGGTTCATCCCCATCGCCAACCTGGTGATCCCGGTCATGCTGCTGCAAGACCTCTGGCGTGGCGCCACGCCCGAGATCCCGCGGGGCGATCCCACGTGGCGGCGAGCGCGGGGAGCCGTGCTCATCGGAATCTGGTGGGCGGTCTGGCTGCTCTCGTTCGCGCGCATCTTCGCCGGCTCGTCGAGGGTCGACGACCGCGCCTCGCTCGACAGCATCGAGACCAGCAACTGGGTCGCGCTCGTCGGCGTCGTCGTGGCCGCGGTCGCGGCGGTGCTCGCGGTGTTCGTCGTGCGCGCGCTGGCGCAACGCCAGCTCGAGACGCTGCGCGCCCAGCGCGACGCCTACGACGCCTTGGCCTGAAGGTTCGGGCTGAACGTTCGGCCTGATCGTCTTCGGTCGTCAGACCCGCAGCAGCCGTTCGACCGCCTGCACCGCTTCGTCGACCTTGGCGTCCCCGGCCTCGGGATCGGCGGTCGCGGCGTCGCGCACGCAGTGGCGCACGTGCTCGTCGAGGAGCCCGAGCCCGACGCTCTGCAACGCCTTGGTCACCGACACGATCTGGGTGAGGACGTCGATGCAGTACTCGTCGTCGTCGATCATCCGCTGCAGCCCGCGCACCTGTCCCTCGATGCGGCGCAACCGCTTCCGGTAGTCGTCCTTCTCGAGGCTGTAGCCCCGGACCGCCATGCTGACCCCCTTGCTGCTTGATACCCTAGGGGGGTATGCTACCACGCATGACGACCAGCCCGCCGGTCTCCCCGCACCGGCTCGAGCGCTGCGACCTCCCGGTGGTGGGCATGACCTGCGCGTCGTGTGCCGCCCGCATCGAGTCCGGCCTCGGCGACCTCCCCGGCGTCGCCACCGCCCACGTCAACTTCGCCACCAACCGGGCCACGGTCACGTACGACCCCGCGCGCACCGGCCCCGCCTCGTTCTCGGCCGCGGTCGCCGATCTCGGCTACTCGGTGCCGAGCGCGGCACCCGTCGACCCCGAGGCCGAGGAGCTCCACGACCTGTGGCCGCGCCTCGTCGTCGCGGTGGGCCTCGGCGTCCCCGTGGTCGCCCTCTCGATGGTGCCGGCCCTGCAGTTCGCGGGATGGGAGTGGGTGGCGTTCGCGCTGTCCACACCGATCATCCTGTGGTCGGCGTGGCCCTTCCACCGCGCCACCCTGGTCAACCTCCGGCACCGCGCCACCACGATGGACACGCTGGTGTCGCTGGGCACCCTGGCCGCGTACGTGTGGTCGGTCGTCGCGCTCGTCTTCCTCGGCGCCGCCGACCAGTCGACGTCGATGGGCATGTCGGGCGCGATCTTCGGCGGCGCGAGCAACGGCCCGCAGGTCTACTTCGAGACCGCGAGCGCGATCGTCGCGCTGTTGCTCCTCGGCAAGTGGTTCGAGGCGCGCGCCCGCGGTCGTTCGAGCAACGCGCTGCGGGCGCTGCTCGAGCTCGGCGCCAAGACCGCGCGGCTCGAGAACGGCGACGAGGTCCCGGTGTCGGCGCTGCGGCTCGGCGACCGCTTCGTCGTGCGTCCCGGCGAGAAGATCGCCACCGACGGCACCGTCGTCGACGGTGCGTCGGCGGTCGACGTCGCGATGCTCACCGGTGAGCCGGTGCCGGTCGACGTCACCACCGGCGACGCGGTGTTCGGCGCGACGGTGAACACCAGCGGCCGGCTCGTGGTCGAGGCGACCGCCGTCGGCGAGGGCACCGCCTTGGCGCAGATCGCCCGTCTCGTCGAGGAGGCGCAGGGATCCAAGGCGCCGGTCCAGCGCTTGGCCGACCGCATCTCGGCGGTGTTCGTGCCCGTGGTGCTGGTGACCGCGGTGGTCACCTTCGGGGTCTGGCTGGCGTTGGGCAACCCCGCGGCCGAGGCGTTCACCGCCGCCGTCGCCGTGCTCATCATCGCCTGCCCGTGCGCGCTCGGCCTCGCCACGCCCACCGCGATCATGGTCGGCACCGGCCGGGCCGCCCAGCTCGGCATCGTGATCAAGGGCGGCGAGGTGCTCGAGGCCACGCAGGTCGTCGACACCGCGGTCCTCGACAAGACCGGCACCATCACGGAGGGGCGCATGGAGCTCGCCGACGTCGTGCCCGCCGGCGGGGTCGACGTCGCGGACCTGCTCCGACGCGCGGGATCGGTCGAAGACGCGTCGGAGCACCCGATCGCGCGCGCGGTGGCCGACGGCGCGCGCGACCGTGGCGCCGTGCTGGTGACGCCGGACCGGTTCGTGAACCACGCCGGTCGCGGTGTCGAAGCGGTCGTCGACGGCGCGGTGGTGCGCGTCGGTCGGGCCGACTTCGTCGGTGCCGGATCCGATGCCTTGCCGCTCGTCGTCGACGACAGCCGGACCGTGGTGTTCGCGGGATGGGACGGCGCGGTGCGCGGCGCCTTCCTGGTGGCTGACGCGGTGAAGCCGACGTCGCGCCATGCGGTGGCCGCGCTGCACCAGCTCGGCATCACCACGGTCATGGTCACCGGAGACCGGCAGGAGACGGCCGACGCAGTGGCGGCCGAGGTCGGCATCGATCGGGTCGTCGCCGGGGTGCTTCCAGAACAGAAGGTCGAGGTCGTGCGCGCGCTCCAGGCCGACGGTCGCCGCGTCGCGGTGGTGGGGGACGGCGTGAACGACGCCCCGGCACTGGCGCAGTCCGACCTCGGCATCGCCATCGGCACCGGCACCGACGTCGCCATCGAGGCCAGCGATCTCACCCTCGTGTCGGGGGACCTGCGGGCCGCGGCCGACGCCATCGCGCTCTCCCGACGCACGCTGACGACGATCAAGGGCAACCTGTTCTGGGCGTTCGCGTACAACGTCGCGGCGATCCCGCTCGCCGCGGTCGGGCTCCTGAGCCCGGTGGTCGCGGCGGCGGCGATGGGCTTCTCCAGCGTGTTCGTGGTCAGCAACTCGCTGCGCCTGCGTCGATTCCACAGCCTCCGGTCGAACGGCCACCGATAACCTGACGACCTTGAAGATCAGCGAGATCCTGCAACGCGGGCGCAGCTACTCCTTCGAGTTCGGACCGCCGCGCACCGAGCAGATGGAGGCGACGCTCGCGCGCACGCTCGTCGACCTCGAGCCGCTGGGCCCGTCGTACGTCTCGGTCACCTACGGCGCCGGCGGATCCACCCGCGAGCGGACGCACGATCTCGTGGTGCAGATCCTCAACGACACCTCGATGGTGCCGATGGCGCACCTCACCTGCGCGTGCCACACGCGCGCCGAGTTGGCGGGCATCGTGGAGCGCTACCGCGACGCGGGGATCGACAACATCCTCGCCCTGGGCGGCGACCCGCCGAAGGACCTCGATCTGCCCGAAGGCGAGCTGAAGTACGCCATCGAGCTGGTGCGCCTGGTCCGCGAGACCGGCGACTTCTGCATCGGGGTGGCCGCCCATCCGGAACCCCATCCGCGTTCGCCGTCGGTCGCCGCCGACCGCCGGCGCACCGCCGAGAAGCTGACCGAGGCCGACTTCGCGATCACCCAGTTCTTCTTCGACGCCGACCACTACTTCGAGCTCGTCGAGACCCTCCGGGGGTTGGGCGTCGACAAGCCGGTGATCCCCGGCATCATGCCGGTCACCAGCATCGCCAGCGTCAAGCGCATGGCCGAGCTGCAGGGTTCGGAGTTCCCGGCCTGGCTGCTCGCCAAGCTCGAGGCGGCCGGCGACGATCCCGCCGCGGTGCGCGCGGTGGGCATCGCCGAGGCGACCTCCCTCTGCTCGCGGCTGCTCGAGGGCGGCGCGCCGGGCCTGCACTTCTACACGATGAACCGGTCGACCGCGACCCGCGAGATCTACGAGAACCTGGGTCTCGGGCCGGCACGATCCTGACGCCAGATCCGGGGGCCCGACCCCGGTCCGGATGCTGCTGCCCGGTCATGAGGGAAGGTTGACTTGCATTCGAGATAAGGGATCCCTAACCTTACAGTCGTGCTTCCCACCTTCGTCATCGGCCTGCGGGAGGGTCTCGAGGCGGCGCTGATCGTCGGCATCATCGCCGCGTTCCTCTCGCAGCAGGGCCGCCGCGACGCGCTGCGGTGGATGTGGCTCGGCGTGCTCGTCGCGGTGCTGCTCTGCTCGGGCGTGGCGTGGGGGCTGCACGCCGCCGAGCAGAACCTGCCCCAGCGCGAGCAGGAGCAGCTCGAGACGGTCATCGCGCTGGTCGCGGTCGGGATGATCACCTGGATGATCGTCTGGATGCGCCGGCACTCGGCCGACCTGAAGGGCGACCTCCAGGAGCGCGCATCGGTGGCGCTGGTCGAGGGCTCGGCGATCGGCCTCGTGGTGATGGCGTTCCTGGCGGTGCTGCGCGAGGGCCTCGAGACCTCGGTGTTCATGCTGGCGGCGTTCCAGCAGTCCGATCGCCCCGGGCTCACCGGCACCGGCGCGCTGCTCGGCGTCGCCGTGGCCGTGGTGCTCGGGTACGGCATCTACCGCGGCGGCGTGAAGATCAACCTCTCGAAGTTCTTCCGCGTCACCGGCGTCGTGCTGGTGCTCGTCGGCGCCGGCCTCTTCGCGTTCGCGGTGCACACCGCGCACGAGGGGGGTTGGTGGAACCTGCTCCTCGACCGCGCCGTCGACCTCCGCTGGCTCATCGACCCGGGCTCGGTGCAGTCGGCGCTGATCACCGGGATGTTCGGGATCCAGCCCGAGCCCACGTGGGGCGAGCTCCTCGCCTTCCTGGTCTACGCGGTGCCGATGACCGTCTACGTCTGCCGTCCGCAGCGCCCGAAGGCGCGGACGACGGCGCCGGCGCCGGTCACGGCGACCGTCGAACCCGTCTGACCCACGACCCTCCGGGAGGAAATCGCACTATGTTCCGAACCACTGGTCGAGCACTGCTCGGTGCGGCCCTGAGCGGCGCCGTCGTCGTGGTCGGCCTGGCCGACCCTGCGACCGCGAAGTCCAAGGACGTCAAGGTCGAGATCAGCGACGACGGGTGCCCGGCCAAGCTCACGATCAAAGCCGGCCCGAACACCTTCAAGGTCACCAACTCCGGTTCGGGCGACGTGAGCGAGTTCGAGATCCTCTCGGGCAACCGCATCATCGGCGAGGTCGAGAACGTGGCCCCCGGTCTGAACAAGGCCTTCTCCCTCACCCTCAAGCCGGGCAACTACACGACCAAGTGCCCCGGCGGTTCCGAGCACAGCACCGGCAAGCTGGTGGTGAGGGGTTCGACCGACACGAAGCTGTCGGCCGACGGCAAGGCCGCGGTCGACCAGTACCGCCAGTACCTCGAGGCGCAGACCGCCGAGCTGGTGACCACGACCAAGGGGTTCACCGACGCGGTCGACGCCGGCAACCTCGACCAGGCCAAGGCGCTCTACGCGCCGTCGCGCGTGGCGTACGAGCGCATCGAGCCGGTGGCGGAGACCTTTGGCGATCTCGATCCCAAGATCGACGCCCGCGAGGGTGACGTCCCGAAGAACGCGTGGGGTGGCTACCACTACATCGAGCAGAAGCTCTGGGTCGACGGCACCACCAACGGGCTCTCCTCGTACACGAAGGACCTGAACGACAACGTCGCGACGCTCCAGAACCTGGTGAAGGACGTGGACCTCCAGCCCGCCGGGATCGCCAACGGCGCGGTCGAGCTGCTCAACGAGGTGTCGAGGTCGAAGATCACCGGGGAAGAGGAGCGCTACTCGCGCACCGACCTCGTCGACTTCGAGGCCAACGTCCAGGGCGCGGAGGCGGCCTACGACGCGGTGAAGCCGATCCTGCAGAAGAAGAACCCGCAGCTCGTCGCCGACCTCGACGCGAACTTCGCGGCGGTGTACGCGGCGCTCCAGCCGTACAAGACCGGTGACACCTACGTCGCGTACACCGCGCTCACCGACGACGACACCAAGGCCCTCTCGCAGGTGATCGACGCCCTGGCGGAGCCGCTCTCGAAGGTGTCGAAGCAGGTCGTCGGGTCGTGAACGCGAGGTCGGTGAGTCGGCGAGCCTTCCTCGGCACGGCCGGGGCCGGGGCGCTCGCCGCCACCGTCGCTCTCGGCACGGACGCGCTGGCGCATCCTCCCGGCGCCGGCGCGGCTGTGCCGAAGGGGCTCGACGCCGCGGTGCCGTTCGAAGGCGCGCACCAGGCGGGCATCGTCACGCCGGTCCAGGACCGGCTCCTCTTCGCGTCGTTCGACGTCGTCTCCGACGATCGCACCGCGCTCGTCCAAATGCTGAAGGACTGGACCAGCGCGGCGCGGCGCATGGCCGCCGGCGAGATGATCGGCACCGACAACGACGACCTCGTCGCGCCGCCCGACGACACCGGCGAGGCGCAGGACCTCGGCCCCCAGTCCCTCACGCTCACGTTCGGGTTCGGAACTTCGCTGTTCGATCGCGCCGACGATCCGTTCGGCATCGCCGCGCGCAAGCCGGATGCGCTCGCGCCGATGCCCGCGTTCGCGCGTGACGAGATCCGACCCGAGATGAGCGAGGGCGACCTCGCCATCCAGTCGTGTGCCAACGACCCGACGGTCGCGTTCCACGCCATCCGCGACCTCGCCCGGATCGGGCGTGGTGTCGTCGCGCTCCGGTGGTCGCAGCAGGGCTTCGGCCGCACCTCGGTCACCGACACCAACCAGGTGACGCCGCGCAACCTGATGGGGTTCAAGGACGGCACCAACAACATCGTCGTCGAGGACACCGGCGCGCTCGACGACCACGTGTGGGTGGGACCGAAGGACGACCCCGACTGGATGCGCGGCGGGAGCTACCTCGTGACCCGTCGCATCCGGATGATGCTCGAGATCTGGGACCGCTCGACCCTCTCCGATCAGGAGCTCACCTTCGGGCGCAACAAGGGTGAAGGGGCACCGCTCGGCGCGCACGAGGAGCACGACGCCGTGAACCTGAAGGCGACGAAGGACGGCGCGCTCCTGATTCCCGAGAACGCGCACATCCGCCTCGCCGCGCCCGCGGCGAACGACGGTGTCCGGATCCTCCGACGCGGGTTCTCGTTCACCGACGGGATCGACCCCGTCACCAACCAGCTCGACGCGGGGTTGTTCTTCATCGCCTACCAGCGCGACCCCCGCACCGGGTTCATCCCCGTGCAACGCCACCTCGCCACCGACGCGCTCAACGAGTACATCCGTCACGAGTCGACCGGCACGTTCGCGTGCCCGCCCGGCGTCGGCGCCAAGGGCTTCGTCGGCGAGACCCTCTTCGACTGACCTCCGACACCCCGAGGTCGGGTCACCCGGCGGCGTCGACGACACGGCTGTCGAGGTCCCACGGTCATCGAACGAGGATCGTCAGCTCCTCTCCACAGACCCGAGTGCGCGTCGCGACCCGAAAACCGAATCGTTCCGTGTAGAGCCGTTCTCGAGCGCGTTGTCGACGCGCCTGAGCAGCGACCGGGAGCACCGCAGCAAGCGTCGTCTCCTTCGCGAGGCCGCCGAGGACGTCGTCGATCCAGGACGCGGCGCGCCCCGGAACGCGAGCGACGAGATCGCCGACGACGAAGGCATCGGGAGCGACGCGCCACAGCTCGCGCTGCAGTCCCACCGCTCGTCGAAGCCGATCATCACTCCATGCCCACGTCCCGACACCGACGATGGAGCTGCGTCGCACCCATCGCGGTGTCCGCGGCAGGAGCAGGGCCACGACAACCACGAGGGCGAGGACCGGCCCCCACGGGCGCGTTCCACTGATCGTCAAGACCGCGCGGTGGCCGGGATCGGTGAGCGCCTGATCGAACAACACCAACCGCGTGCAATGTCCGACGCGCCGCACCGGCCGCGGAAAGCGCGCCGGACGTTCCAACGGAAACGCATCGGCGATGAGGGTGGCTGTCGTCCACAGCTCTCCGGCAGCGACCAGCCGCACCCTGCCGTCGGTCGCCTGCACCGCCCGCGTCAGTCGACTCATGACGAATCCCCCACGCCAAGCGCCGAACACCAATCGCGACCTCGACACTACGCCGCGCGCCTCGACGACGCGTCGCCACCTCGGCTCCGAGACCGGTCGTGTGATCGTGAGGCTGCTGCACGGCGTCGCCCGGTCCGAGCACACCACCATCCCGGCGGTGACCCACGACCTCGGCGTCGCGCCGCGCACGGCCGGCTCGTCCTCGGTCAGGCGGTCGACTGATGCGCGGCGCGCCCAAGCGCCAACTGGACACCGACACCTCGAGCACGAGCGCGCCGGCGAGCAGTGCAGGCTCGGTCGACCGGCGGTGTGCGCCACCAGGATCGCGGCGCGGACCGCGCCATCTGATGGTCGCGACGGCACCGCGCGTCGACGGTGCGCGCATCACCCACGGTGTCGGTCATGGGCCACCGGTACCCGCCTCCCCCTCGGCCACGCCCCTCGCGTGTCGCCGGGGTGACCGAAGGCACGCCGAGCCCGGGCCGACGGCATTGTCATCTGCTCGCGTATGCGGCACCGTATGGGTCGCGACCGCGGGCGACCGGGCGAGTGACGGTGGCAGGAGCCACCGGATCACAGGAGGCGTGAGGGGATGGCTGGAGTCGTGAAGAAGGGGTTCGCGTCCGCCGACGAGGTGCGGACGCCCGACAAGACCCGCTTGGAGATCGTCGACCTCGGAGGCGGGATCAAGGCGGCGAAGATGACCGCGCAGCCGGGTTGGCGCTGGTCGGAGTGCATCAAGCCCGTCGTCGGCACCGACAGCTGTCAGACGCACCACGTGGGCACCGTGATCGGCGGGACCATCCACGTCGTGCACGACGACGGCACCGAGCAGGACATCACCGAGGGCGACGCGTACGTCATCAACCCTGGGCACGACGCCTGGGTGACGAGCAGCGAACCGTTCGTCGCGTTCGAGTTCGACAGCGGCGCCGCAGCCTCGTACGGCGCGCCCGGCGCTTCGTAGTCGGCGAACGCCAGCTCAGCAGCGGTAGACGCGTTCGGCCGTGCCCGCGAAGAGCTGGGCACGAGTCGACGCGTCGAGGTCGCTCGTCACCGCGTCGTACACCGTGTAGAGGTCGTCGAACGTGCCGTGCATGCCGTCGACGGGGAAGTTGCTGGCGAACATGCAGCGTTCGGTGCCGAAGAGCTCGATCGCGTCCCGGATCCAGGGCGTGAACGTGGCCGCGTCCATCGATCCCATCGGCATCGCCAACCCCGACAACTTGCAGGTGACGTTGTCGCGCAGGCCGGCGAGCGCGGTCATGCCGCGCCGCCAGAGCACGCGCTCGTCGGCGTCGTCGGATCGGGGCCACCCCGTGTGCTCCACGACGACGGGCAGCTCCCAGCCGTCGAGCGCGGCGGCGGCGTCACCCAGCTGGTCAGGGTGCACCATGAGCTCGAAGA
>DASUAS010000237.1:0-9834 GCA_035763625.1 Acidimicrobiia bacterium | reverse complement strand
CAGAGGTGCAGGTCGGCGCGGGTTTCGGCGTCGGCATCGTCACCGACGAGCTCCAGCGCGGCCTCGAAGTGGGCGACTGCCTGGACGAGCTGCAGGTTGCCCCGCCGGCTGAGCCCGGCGCGGCGGTGGAGCTCGGCCCGTTCGCTCGGAGACTGCGGTGGAAGGAGCGCGGCTTCGAAGTAGCGCGCGGCCTCCTCCCATGCGCCGCGCGCGAGCGCGTCGTTGCCCGCGGCGCGCACGAGGTGCAGCGATTCGGGATCCGTCACCGCGTCACCCGCGACGAGGTGATGCGCGATCGCGCGCGGTTCGCGCAGGATCGCAGCAGCTTCGCGGTGGAGGCTCTGGCGTGCGCTCGCAGTGGCGCGGTCGTAGACGGTGTGCGCATAGATCGGATAGCTGAACGCGAGCAGGGTGCCGTCGTCGACGAGCACACCCGCGTGGATGGCTTCGTCGACCGCGGTGCTCTCTGCGCCGCTGAGCGCGACGACCCGTCGGCGCTGCGCGTCGGGTCCGAGGATTGCGACCGCGAGCACGACCTGCGTGGCCTCCGGTGTGAGCGATGCGAGCGACGCGGTCACCGCGGCGACGATCGGGTGGGTGGGAGCCTGGCCGAGCAGGCCCGGTTTGGCGCGCCGGTCGCGCGCCAACGCCTCCACCAGCAGCGGGTTGCCGCCGCTCGCCGACGCCAGCTCGCGGGCGCGGTCGATCGGCGCACCGGGCTCCCGCTCGCGGGCGAGCTCCGTCGCCTCGAGCGGGGTGAGCGGGTTGAGGTGCACCACCGCGGTGCGCGGCTCGGACCGCAGGAGGGCCACGGCGGCGGCGGCCCGGGCGCCCGGGTCGGCCCGGGTCGTGGCGAGCACCAGGAGCGGGACCGTCTCGTCGTCGAGGCGGAAGAGGAGGTGGCGCAGCAGGTCGGTGGTGGCGGCGTCGGCCCAGTCGACGTCGTCGACGAAGAGCACGGTCGGCGTCGTGCGCACGTGTTCCAACACGAGGTCGGTGAGCGTGAAGAGCTGCCGGGTGCGCTCCCGCTGGATCGCCTCGGGCGACGCCGCGGTCGCGGGGTCGAGGTCGGCGTCGGCCCGGGCCCGCTCGACGAGCGCGATGTCGACATCGCGCTCTGCGTGTGCGCGCAGCGACTGCTCGACCGCGGTGAACAGGGAGTCACGTAGGGGCAGGTAGGTGAGGTCGAGGTGGTCGTAGCAACGGCCGCGCAGGACCGCGGCCTTGCGGCGCCGGGCGTGCTCGAGCGCCTCCTGAGCGAGTCGGGTCTTCCCGATCCCCGACTCGCCCTCGACCAGCACGAGGTGTGGGAAGCCCCCGAGCGCGAGGTCGACCCGGGCGCGCAGCCAACCGAGCTCGGCTCGCCGCCCGATCAGCGCGCTCGCCATCGGGCGAGCGTACAAGTCACCGCGATGGGTGTCACCGGGCCGCGCCATGCTCGACGGCTCCGCCCGAGAGCTCCGCGCGCAGACCTGGAGCTGATGACCCTGGTGGTGGCCGTGGTCGCGACCGTCGTCGCCGCCCTCCGGCTGGAGGGATGCTCAGCCGGCGAGGGCTTCCACCGCGGTCGCGAGCGAGACGTGCAGGGTGTTGGTGGGGCCGTCGCGCTCGACGGTCGTCGGCCCGAGCTCGCGGAGCATGCGGTGGACGTGGCGCGACTCGGCCAGCGTGTGGCCGACCAGCGTCGTGATGCCCGCGGCGCGGGCGCTGGCGACGAGCTCGTCGAGCAGCGCGCGGCCAAGGCCCTGGTGCTGCCACGCGTCCTCCACGAGGAGACCCACCTCGGCGGTCTCGTGCTGGTTGCGGAACCAGCTGCCGACCGCCACCACGTCGCCGGTCTCGAAGTCGTCGATCACCCACGAGCGGCGGATCGGCGACGAGCGCACCACGTCGATCAGGTGCGACGCCGGGAAGTGCCGGAGCGGTGACAGGAAGCGGCCGTAGCGCGAGGCCGGGCGGCACCGCTCGAACAGGGCGACGAGCCGCGGGGCGTCGCCCGGGATCGCCGGCCGCAGCACGCGGCCCGTCGCCAGTTCGAGACGGAGGCACACGGTCAACCCGCCTGCAGGTCCTTGACGTCCTGCGTGGTGAGCGCCTTGCCACCGATGCTCCAGTCGCCGCTGGCCACCTCTTCGATGGTGACCCAGGTGACGGGGCGCAGGGCCTCGCCCTCGATGTCGACCATCGTCTCGGTGAGGCGGGTCATGATCTCCTGCTTCTGGTTGTCGTCGAAGACGCCCTCGATGAGCTTCACCGCGACGTACGGCATGGGATCCTCCTGGGATTGCGCCCGGCGATCTGCCGGCATCGACGACGCTGGACCCGGGGCCTTGCACGACCCTCGGGCGGCGCGTGCGGCGCGCTGGACCAGCACCCTGCAAGGGAGTCGGGCAGACTGCTGACGTGGACTTTCGCGTCCTCGGGTCGGTGGGGATCGTCGACGGCACCGCGCTGCTGCCGCTCGGGGGCGGGATGCCGCGGCGGCTCCTCGCGGTCCTGCTCGCCTACCGCAACTCGGTGGTGTCCACCGACCGCCTCTGCGACGTGCTCTGGGAGGAGGCTCCCGACTCCGCCGCCGCCACCCTCCAGAGCTACGTCTCGCGCCTGCGCCGCTTCGTGGAGCTCGACGACGGCGCCACCCTGGTGAACCGAGCCCCGGGCTACGTGCTGGAGGTGGCCGACGCCGCCGTCGACGCCGGCCGCTTCGAGGCCGGGCTCGCCGAAGGTCGTGACCTGCTCGGACGCGATCCGGTGGCCGCCCTGGAGCGGCTCGACGCCGCCGTCGGTGAGTGGCGGGGCGACGCCTTCGCCGAGTTCGCCGAGACCGAGTGGATCCGGCCGGAGGCGGTGCGGCTCGAGGAGCTGCGGCTGGTCGCCACCGAGGCGCGCATCGACGCGCAGCTGCGCGTGGGCCGCCACCATGAAGTGGTGGGCGAGGTCGACGCCCTCCGCCTCGACCACACGCTGAGGTAGCACTTCGCCCGCCAGTCGATGCTCGCCCTGTACCGATCAGGTCGCCAGGCCGAGGCGTTGCGGGTGGCGCAGCAGTTCCGCGCCACGTTGCGCGACGACCTGGGTCTCGAGCCGTCGGCCGAGCTGCGCGACCTCGAGGCGGCGGTGCTCGAGGAGCGCGCCGACCTGGCGTGGGTGCCGCCCGCGGTGCCGCCGACGCGGGGGCGTGCCGCGCCGGGGCGCGACGTGCTGCCGATCGAGACGACCGCGTTGGTCGGTCGCGAGCGCGACCTCGAGCTCGCCGCCCGGTTGCTCGAGACCGGGCGCATCCTCACGCTGTTCGGGCCCGGGGGCGTGGGCAAGACGCGCCTCGCCCGCCGTCTCGCCGGCACCATCGCCGACCAGTTCGCCGACGGTGTGCGCCTGGTCGAGCTGGCGCCGGTACGTGACCCGGGCGCGGTCTCCGCCGCGTTCGCCGCCGCGCTCGACGTGCAGCAACGACCGCAACGCACGCTCGACGAGTCGATCGTCGAGCTGCTGGGGTCGCAGTCGGTGCTGCTCGTGCTCGACAACTGCGAGCACGTGCTCGACACCACCAGTGAACTGGTGGAGCAGGTGTTGCGGTGGTGCCCCGACGTGCACGTGCTCGCCACCAGCCGCGAACCGCTCGGCATCCCCGCCGAGGTGGTCTGGTCGGTGCCGCCGCTCCCGGTGCCGGCACGCGCTGACCTTCCTCTCGCCGAGCTCGCCGACGTCCCCGCGGTGCAGCTGTTCGTGGAACGGGCGCGATCCGCGCAGCCCGACTTCGCCCTCGACGACGACAACCACGAGGCCGTCGCCGAGCTGTGCATCCGTCTCGACGGCGTGCCGCTCGCGCTCGAGCTCGCCGCCGCCCGCATGCGGTCGATGAGCCCGGCCCAGCTCGCCGACCGGCTGCCGGAACGTTTCCGCGTGCTCGCCGGATCGCGCCGCGCCACCGATCCGCGGCACCGCACGCTGCGCGACCTGGTGAAGTGGTCGTACGACCTGCTGACCCCCGTGGAGCAGCTGTTGTTCGACCGGCTCTCCGTGTTCGCGGGGCCGTTCGCCCTGGAGCGCGCCGAGCGCGTGGGCGCCGGCGACGGCATCGACGAGCGCGACGTCGCCCGCCTGCTCGGCGTGCTGGTCGACAAGTCGATGCTGGCGACGCAGGGCGGCTGCTTCCGGTTGCTCGAGACGCTGCGCGAGTTCGGGCGCGAGCAGCTCGCAGCGCGACCCGATGCCGAGGCCGTGCGCGACGCGCACATCGCGGTGCACGCCGAGTTGTCGCGCGCGGCGGCGCGTGAGCTCGGCGGTCCCCGCGAAGGCCGGTGGATGCAGGAGATCGACGCCAGCTTCGACGACCTGCGCGACGCGCACCGGGCCGCGGTCGAGACCGGCGACGTCGACTCCGCGTTGCGCATCGTCATCGGCGTGCGCGAGTACGCGTGGCGCCGCATCCGTTACGAACACCTGGCGTGGGCCGACGTGAGCGTGGCCATGCCCGGTGCGAGCGAGCACGAGCTGTTCCCGGTGGCGCTCGGGGTCGTCGCGTACGGGCACTTCGTGCTCGGGGAGCTCGACGCCGCCATGGACGTGGGAGCGCGAGCCGTCAGCGAAGCGGCACGGCTCGACTCTCTGACCGCCGGTCTCGCCGAGCGCGCCCTCTGCAACGTGTGCTTCTACAAGCTGCAGACGACCGAGGCGACCGCGTGGGTCGAGAAGATGGTGGAGGCGGCCATCGCCACCGGCTTGCCCGGGATCCTCGCCCACGCCTACTACATGCGCGCGGTGGCGCAGGCCTCGCTCGGCAACGTCGCCGCCAGTCTGAAGTTCGCGGCGCTGAGCGCGGGCTCGGCGATCGAGAGCGGGAGCCCGACTGCGCTCGCGCAGGCCGACTACGCCCGCGCCATCGCGCTGGCGTCGACCGATCCGGTGCGCGCCCGCGAGTTGTTCGAACGCAGCGCAGCGCGCGCCGAGTCGGTCGGCAGCCGGTGGATTCGCGCCTTCGCGCTCACCGAGAGCCTCTGGATCCGCGCGCAGCAGGGCGATCCGGTGGGCGCCCTCGCCGGGTACCGCGACGTCATCGACACCTGGTACCGGGGGAGCGACTGGGCCAACCTCTGGCTGTCGTTGCGCAACGTCTTCGCCATCCTCGAATCGCTCGGCCGCGACGAGACCGCGGCGGTGCTCTACGGCGCGCTGGAGGCGGCGGGCGTGATGCAGGCGTTGCCGGTGGAGCCGTCGAGCGCCGACGAGTTCGGGCTCGCGGTGAAGCGCCTCACCGAGCGGCTGGACGCCACCGCGTTCGCCGACGCGGTCGAGCACGGCCGCACCCTCGGCGGCGACGAGACGGTGCGCTACGCATTGCGGGAGCTCGACGCCGCCTCGTCGTGAGCGAGGTCGATCACCAGCGCGGCCGTCCACGAGAACTCCGGCGCGCCGCGACCGGAGCCGTCGGTCGGCGAGAAGTACTCGGCGAAGCCGTGCTCGTCGACCAGCGCGAGCGTGCGCTCGGTCAGGTCACGGGCGAGCTGCTGCCGGCCCCGGCGCCCGAGCGCGTCGACGATCGCCCAGTTGGTGTTCACCCAGGTGGGGCCGGCCCAGTAGCGGTGGTCCTGGAAGTGGCGGGCCTCGAGCGGGACGCTCGGGACCGGGTGCGGCGGCCAGTACGCCGCCGGATCCTGCAGCCGGGCGACGAGCTCGTCGGCGTGCGCGTCGGAGGTGAGCAGGGGCAGGAAGGTGGCGATGCTCCGATCACTCATCGGGGTGTGGCTCACCGCGTCGCGCGAGCAGTACTCGTTGGTGGGCGGGTGCCAGAGCAGTTCGAGCGCGTCTCGGTGCGCGTCGATGAGCGGGTCGAGGTCACCGACGTCGTCGACCAGCGCGCGCAGCGACTGGTTGGCGGCAGCGAAGAACGCGTTGAACGCGACGTCTTCCACGAGGACCGCGCGGTCGTCGCGCGGGATGCGGGCGAGATCGAAGTCGTAGTGCGAGAGGTGGACGGCGAGCGCGAGCATGCGCAGGCCGTCGTCGTCGGAGGCACGTTCGCTCGCCGGGAGTTGGCGGGTGTCGTAGCGCAGCGAGCGCAGGAGCGACGCGAGCCGGAGCTGCTCGGCGGTGCGCAGCCACCACGGCAACCGCATCGCGCCGAGAGCGGTCATCCACGGCGGGGTGGAGTCGAGTCCGCACTCCCACGGATGGATGAGCGTGACGAGGGGCGAGTCGTCGAGCCGACGTTCGCGGAACAGCCAGCGATGGTACGCGAGCACCTTCGGCGCGAGCTCGTCGACGAACGCGTCGCGCTCGGTGCGCGTGAGCGCAGCCGCGACGCGTTCCATCGCCATGGCGGCGAGGGGCGGTTGCGTGATGCAGGTGGTGGCGACGTCGCGCGGCGCGCCCGGTCGCGCGCGTGACCGCCAGACGCGGCGGCTGCCGACGTCACGGGAGCCGTCGGCGAAGATCATGTGCGGCAGCATCCCGTTCTCCCACTGGCCGCGGAACAGCGCGCGCAGCTCGTCGGCGGCACGAGGGGCGTCGTAGCGCGCGATGCCGATGGCGGTGAAGCAGGAGTCCCACAACCACTGGTGCGGGTAGAGGCGCACCGACGGGCACGTGTACGAGCCGGCGCGGTTGCGGTCGAGCACGGCGCGGGCGCGCCGCAGCAACTCGTCGCGATCGGTCACCCGGGCGTGTGGCAGACGGCCTCGACGTTGTTGCCGTCGGGGTCGCGCACGAACGCGCCGTAGTAGTCGGGGTGGTACTCGGGCCACACCCGCGGCTCGTGCAGCACCTCCGCGCCCGCACCGACGGCGGCGGCGAAGAACGCGTCGACCGCGGCACGGTCGGCGGCCGCGAACGCCACGTGGATCGGCCGGTTGACGCCGTCGGCGAGCGGCCCGAGCCAGAACGACGGCCGGTCGGGGGTGCCGAAGCCGATGATCTCACCGAAGTCCATCTGCCGGCTGCCCCCGAGGGGCACGAGGACGGTGTCGTAGAAGGCGGCCGCGGTGGGGACGTCGGCGCACTGGATGGCCAGGTGATCGAGCATGGCCGGATGCTACGGCCGGTTGCGTGGCGACGATCTGGGGCCCACGAAACGGGTCGCGCGCATCATCCGGGGTCGTGACCGGCCTGCGGCCCGTGCTCGACCGAGGCTGGCGCCGCGGTGCTCGGGTGCTCGGGGCTCGAATCCGGTCCGTCGGCGGAGTGGCCGTCGCCCGGCGGCGGGTTCGACGCCGGGTGCACGTCCGGGGTGGGTCCGCGGGCCGGCGTCTCGGCGACGTCGTCCGATTCGGTGGGTTCGACCGGCGTCGGGGTGACGACCGTGGGCACGAGCGCGCTGGGCGCCGGCGCGCGGGCGGCGGGCGCGAGGATGCCCGCGGGCTGGGGGCCGGCGGGCAGGCCCGACCCGTCCGGGACCAGGGCGGCGATCGAGATGCCGTCCGAGGCGGCCGGCGGCGCGACCGCGGCTTCGTCGACCGGGGCCGGCGCGACGGTGCCCGCACCCCGGTTCACCGGGCCGGCGTTCGAGGTGTCGCCGCGTGTCGTGCCACCCGGCGCTCCGTGCTCGGGCACCGGCTGGGCCTCCGGCACGGGCACGGGCTGGGCTTCCGGCACGGGCGTCGGCAGGGCCGACGGCGGGCTGGTCGTCCCGCGACCGCTCTCACGTGCGTCGGACCCGTCGGGTGCGGTCGGAACGGCCGACGTCGGCGCGCTCGGTGCCGTCGTACCGTTCGTGACCGGCGATGTCGCTTGTTGCCCGGGTCCGAACGGCGACGCGGGTGGTTCGACGCGGTCGGGCGCGACGATCAGCGCCGCCACCGCGACGCACAGTGCGACACCGACGGTGCTGAACACGCGCACGCGGTCCTCGTTGCGCACCTCCATCGTCCGGAAGACCCCGACCATCGACGCGGCGGCCATGCGCGCGGTCAACAGCTCGTCGGTGGTGGTCTCCTCGGGGGTGCGGACGAGCTCGTCCCGTGCGGCGGCGATCGTCGATGCGCCGACTGCCAGGCGCACCCGGGATGGCGGAGGGCTGGGGAACTCGACCTCGAGCCCGAGCAGCACGCCGAGCGCCGACAGCCGCCGCGCGACGGGCAGGCTCAACAGTCCGGCGACGATGCAGGCGACGACGAGAGAGGTCCACCACACCACCCGCCACGCCGCGGTCCAGCCGGTGGACGCGTCGAGCACGAGGACTGCGGCCACGCCGCTGACGACCAGTGGGAGCAGGAGCGCGGCGGAGCGCGCCGTGAGCGCGAGCAACCGGCGGCGTCTCCACCTCGCCCCTGGCTGGTCGCTCATGGGGCCCACCCCCGGATCAGCGCCCGTGCTCTCGAGCCTCGACCTCTAGTGCACGATGATCCCAAGTCGGGCCGATCGGCACAACCTGCAAACGACGTGTTCCGGTCGATCTCTTGTGCCACAAGGGCCCCCTGGCCGGCCAAGAGTGTCACACCCCCCTGTCACAGTGCATTCGAGCGGGCGGTCGACCCGAGTGCAGGAGTGCGACCCGAGTGCAGGAGTGGTGGCGATGAGTGCAGGAGTGGTGGCGATGAGTGCACAACCGATGATGTTCACGACCGGTCGCAACGAGCTGGGCCGCGAGCTGGGACGGGAGCCGGGACGCGTCCTGGTGGCCGACGGCGTCGTGTACCTGCGGGAGCTCGACGAGTCCGACGACGAGGTCGTGCGGATCGTCGCCGAGGCCGACGACCCGGTCGCCGCGGTCTCCCAGTGCCTCCGGGTGGGAGCGCGTGCCGTCCGCGCCGCGCACGTGAGCGTCGACGTCGACCTCATCGAGCGCTCGTTCTCCGACCTGGAGCACCGCTTCGAGGCCAAGGTGGTCGACGCGGTCGACGAGATCGCGCGCGCGTCGTCGGGTCTGCTCGACGCCGACGACGGCGCGCTCACCGGCACCCTGTCGTCGTTCCACACCGACCTGGCGCAGCTGCTCGGCGACACGTTCGACGCCGACTCGAAGTCGAGCGTGCTGGCCAGCATCGAACAGCTGGTGCTCGGGACGATGAAGGGCCTGATCACGCCCGAGATCGCCGACAGCCCGATCGGGCGGCTCAAGGCCGAGCTCGTCGACACGTTCCAGCGCGAGGTGGGCGAGATCGCGGAGGAGATGCGCCGGGTCACCGACCACCTCGGCATCCTCGAGGCGACCGAGGAGGTGTACGAGCAGACCACGGCCAAGGGCTTCGACTACGAAGACCTGGTCGACGAGTGCGTCGCCACCCTCGCCGCCGGCTACGGCGACCTCGCCGAGGTGACCGCGAAGCAGGCGGGGTCGCGTGCATCGCACGTGGGCGACGAGGTGGTCACGCTCAACCGCGACGACACCCACGGCGCCGAGGCACGGTTCGTGCTCGAGATGAAGAACCGCCCGCTCAACATGCGCAAGACGATGGCGGAGCTCGACGAGGCGCTGTGCAACCGCGACGCGCTGGCCGCGATCGCGGTGTTCCGCTCGCAGGAGCAGGCCCCCACCGCGGTGCCGTTCGCCCACTTCGACGACAAGGCCGTGGTGGTGCTCGACCCCGACGACGAGGACGAGTCGGCGCTGCGCCTCGCCTACATGTGGGCCCGGTGGACCGTGCGCAAGGGCCTCGCGGTCAGCGAGGAGGTCGAGCTCGACCTCGAGCGCGTGCGCTGCCTCCTCGACGACGCCTCACGGGCGCTGGAGCGTCACGTCGCGATCAAGCGCTTCCACACGCAGGCCAAGAAGAGCATCGACCAGGCTGCCGACCAGGTGCGCGACCTGGTGGGCGAGGTGCACGAGAGCCTCGACGCCCTCGACGCCGAGCTCCGCGCCTGATCCGCGCCTGATCCCGCCTCCCCGAATCGTGGCGC
>DASUAS010000236.1:0-12681 GCA_035763625.1 Acidimicrobiia bacterium | reverse complement strand
GGACCGGCGTCCACGACTCCACCTCGACGACGCGCAATCGGGTCTGCGCGGTGATGAGCCGCGCGAGGCGCTTCGATTCGTAGGTGGGGACGTAGACGGGCGTGCCCGGCGGAAGCCTGGTGAGGACGCCGAGATCGAGGTGGTCCTGGTGGTCGTGCGAGATCGCGACCCAGTCGGGACGGAGGACGGCGTCGGTGGCGAGGTGGTCGTTGGCCGGCAACTGGTACCAGGATCCGAGGAACGCGCCTGACGTCGACAGCCACGGATCCACGAGCCCCGTCGTCGCCGTTCCGCTGATCCGCAATCCGGCGTGCCCAAGAGCAGTGATCTCCATCGGCGCCGACCTGCTTCCCGTGCAACCGTCACCGGGAGGGTACCGACGCGGCGCGGCGCGGACATCGGGCATTTGGCGTATCTCGCCGCCGCGGATTGGGGGAGCGCGCCGCGCCGGCGGCGCGCGGTCAGGTGATGACGACGGGCGTGCCGAGCGGGAGCGTCGCGAGCTTCATGATCACGTCGTTGTCGACGCGCACGCAGCCGTGCGACACGCTCTGGCCGATGCTGCCGGTGTCGTCGGTGCCGTGGACCGCGATCTGGCCGTCACCGCCGGCGAAGGTCTGCAGCACGTTGCTGTGACCCGACAAGCCGATCGCGAACACGCCGTAGCCGGTTCCGGGCTGATTGTGCAGGTCGAGCGGATCGGTGAAGTAGAAGGTGCCCGTCGGGGTGGGCGTGTCACCGGTGCCCGTGGCCGCCGGCGCGTCCCACTGCGCGACGCCGTCCTTGAGCAGCGTGAGCTTGTGGTCGGCGAGCGACACCTTGATCTGGTAGTCGAGCGGCTTCGACATGGTGACGGCGGACGCCTTGATCCAGCCGGTCGAGTCGTTGGGTCGCGTCGGCAGGTAGACGTGCAGCCAGTCCTGGTACTGGTCGAACACGAGGAAGCTGCGTGGCAACGTGTACTCGGTCTGGGCGCTCAAGGTCTGCGTCGGCTGCGCGTTGGCGTCGGGCGTCGCGTACACCGCGACGTCGCCGCCGTTGGTGACCGCGTTGCGCAGCGGCGCGGCGGCGTAGGTCGCGGAGAGGCCCGAGGTGTTCTCGGCCAGCGTGGTGGGCGGCGGCTTCGGAGCCGCCTGTTCGGAGTCGTCGCGGGTGACGAGGAACGCCCCCGCGGCGGCCACGATCAGCAGGACGACGACGACGGCGACGAGGACGACGCGGCGGCGCTGCCGGCGGCGCCTGCGCAGCTCGGTACGAGGGGAGGCTTCGTCCGCCATGCGGACCCGAGTGTACCGAAGGTGCGGGGGTTGCTAGCCGGCGGGGGTGGGCGCCGGCTCGTCGAGCAGCTGCTCGAGCGACTCCAGCTCCAGCAGGAGCAGGCGCAGGTCGAGGAGCACGTCGACGACCTCGGCGCTGGCCACGAGATCGCGTCCCCGGAAACGCTCCAGCGCCTCGTCGACCACTTGGGTGAGCTCTTGCTGGTTCATGGGCTGACCTCCGTGGTCAACAACCTATCGGCTCCGGGTTTCCTTCCTGGATCACTTTGGTTTCGTGATCATTGCCAGGTGTACGTACCCAGGGGGCGGTCGGTTTGCACGCGTTGGTGGAGATCAGTCGCTTTCGATCTCGTCGAGACCCTGCTGGAGCGTGTTCCACGCCAGGGTGGCGCACTTGATGCGCACCGGGAATTTCACCACGCCCTGCAGCGCCTCGAGGTCGCCGAGGCGCACGCCCTCGAGCTCGGCGCGGAGATCCTCGCCGTCGCCTTCACCTTCGAGCTTGGATTCGTGGATCGACATCAGCGCCTTGAACGCGCGGATGAGGCGGCGCGCCTCGCCGACCGACTTGCCCTTGACCGCGGCCGACATCATCGACGTGGACGCCTGGCTGATCGAGCAGCCCTGGCCCGCGATCTTGAGGTCGGTGACGGTGTCGCCGTCGACGACGAGGTAGAGCACCACCTCGTCACCGCACAGCGGGTTGAACCCCTCCGCCTTGTGCGCGGGCGGCACCGGCAACTCGCCGCGGTTCCGCGGTGCTCGGTAGTGGTCGAGGATGATCTCGCGGTAGAGGTCTTCGAGGCCGGGCATCGGATCTCCAGGACAGCTCAGAGAGCGAAGAACTTCTCGGCGCGGGCGAGCGCGTCGATGAGGGCGTCGGCGTCGGCTTCGTCGTTGTAAACGTAGAACGACGCGCGGGTGGTGGCGGGGACACCGAGGACGCGCATGAGCGGCTTGGCGCAGTGGTGGCCGGCGCGGACGCAGACCGCCTCCTCGTCGACGACCTGGGAGATGTCGTGGGCGTGGATCCCCTCGAAGAGGAACGAGATCGCGCCACCGCGCACGGCGGTGTCGAGCGGTCCGTAGATGGTGAGGTCGGTGCCGAAGCGGCGCTGCAGCGCGTCGAGCGTGTAGCCGGTGAGCGCACGCTCGTGCTCGCGGATGGCGTCCATGCCGAGCGCGGTCACGTAGTCGACGGCCGCGCCGAAGCCGACCGCCTCCGCGATCGGCGGTGTGCCCGCCTCGAACTTCCACGGCACCTCGTTGGGCGAGAACCCGTCGACCGTCACCTGCGTGATCATCTCGCCGCCCCCCATGAACGGGGGCATCGCCTCGAGCAGCTCGCGCCGGGACCACAGCGCGCCGATGCCGGTGGGCCCGCACATCTTGTGCGCCGAGAAGGCGACGAAGTCGGCGTCCCACTCCTGGACGTCGATCGCGAGGTGGGGCACCGCCTGGCAGGCGTCGACCAGCACGTGCGCGCCGGCGGCGTGGGCGGCGTCGGCCAGCGGACGGATGTCGTTGATGGTGCCGAGCACGTTGGACATCGCGCTCACCGCGAGCAGCTTGGCGCCGTCGAGCAGCGCGGGCAGGTCGGTGAGGTCGAGCCGGTAGTCGTCGGTGAGCGGGATCCAGCGCAGCTGCACGCCGCGCTCGGCGGCGAGGATGTGCCACGGGACGACGTTGGCGTGGTGCTCCATGTGGGTGAGCACGATCGGATCGCCCTCGCGGAGGTTGGCCCGCGCCCACGAGTACGCGACCAGGTTGATCGCCTCGGTGGCGTTGCGCACGTACACGATCTCGTGCGGGTGCGACGCGTGCACGAAGCCGGCGACCTTGGCCCGGGCGGCCTCGAACGCGGCCGTGGCCTCCTCCGCGATCGTGTACACACCGCGGTGCACGTTGGCGTTGTACTCCCGGTAGTAGCGGTCCATCGCGTCGAGGACCGCGAGCGGCTTCTGCGACGTCGCCGCGGAGTCGAGGTAGACGAGGCGCTTGCCCTTGACCTGACGTTCGAGGATCGGGAAGTCGCCCTTGATGCGCGCGACGTCGAGCGGGGTGACGAGCGACGCGCTCATGCCGCCACCTCCTCCTTGAACGCCTCGAAGCCCTCCGACTCGATGCGGCGGGCCAGTTCGGGGCCACCGTTGGCGACGATGCGGCCGTCGAGCAGCACGTGCACCACGTCGGGGGTGAGATGGTCGAGGATGCGCTGGTAGTGCGTGATGAGGAGGATGCCGAGGGTCGGGCGCGCCGCGCGCACCTCGGCGATGCCATCGGCGACCAGCCGCAGCGCGTCGATGTCGAGGCCGCTGTCGGTCTCGTCGAGGATCGCGACCTCGGGCTCCATCATCGCCATCTGCAGGATCTCGTTGCGCTTCTTCTCCCCGCCCGAGAACCCCTCGTTGAGGTAGCGCTCCTGGAACCGGTCGTCCATCCCGAGCCGCTTGGTCCACTCCATGAGCGAGAGGCGCACCTCGAGGACGGAGAGGTCGGGGATGCCCTTGCGCACGGCCATCGCCTGGCGCAGGAAGTTGAGGACGCTGACGCCAGAGATCTCCTCGGGGTGCTGGAAGCCGAGGAAGATGCCCCGGGCGGCCCGCTCGTCGGTGGGCAGCGCGGTGACGTCCTCACCGCGGAAGCGGATCGCGCCCTGCGTGACCTCGTAGGCGGGGTTGGCCAGGAGGGTGTTGGCGAGCGTCGACTTGCCCGAGCCGTTGGGGCCCATGAGGGCGTGGACCTCACCCTCGGCCACGGTCAGGCTCAGGCCGCGCAGGATCTCGGCGCCGTCGACGGTGACGTGGAGGTCGTCGATCTCGAGCAGGGGAGCGGCCGCCATGACCGTCCATCCTATTAGCACTACCGCCGTAGTGGAAACTCGGAGACGGACTCGACGGCCGCGGCGCCGCCCACCACGTCGGCGAAGAGGTGTTCGTAGTTCGCGACCATCACGGAGGCGCTGAAGCGCGCCTCGACACGCGCCCGGCAGGCGTACGGCGAGCACGTCGCCACTGCGCCGATCGCCTCGGTGAGGCCGTCCACCGTCTCCCGCAGGAAGCCGGTGACGCCCTCTTCCACCACCTCGACCGCGGCCCCGACCGGGCAGGTGACCACCGGCGTCCCGCACGCCATGGCCTCGATCATCACCAGACCGAAGGGCTCCGGCCATTGGATCGGGAACAACATCGCCTGCGCCCGCCCGAGGAGGTCGACCTTGCACTCGTGTGACACGCCTTCGTAGACCTCGACCTCGTCGTGCAGCATGGGGGCGACGATCTCGTCCCAGTACGCGCGCTCGAACGGCTCCGACTTCTTCACGACCATGGCGAGGGGTCGCCGCGCCCGCCGCGCCACCTCGATCGCGAAGGCCGGCCCCTTGTCGGGGTTGGAGCGTCCGATGTAGACGAGGAAGTCGTCCTTGGGCACCACGAACGGGTACGCGTCGACGTCGATCCCGTTGTGCACCAATCCGGCGTAGGGCACGTCGGGGTTCGCCTTCCTCTGGGTCTCGCTGATCGCGACGAGATGGATGTGTGCGGCGAGGACCGAGTAGTACGAGCGTGCGAGCGTGTTCCACGGGCCGTGCAACGTGTGGACGACGGGGGGGTGTCCTCGCAACAGGCTGCCGAGCGCGGGCCCGGCGATGCCGCTGTGGTCGTGCACGAGATCGAACGAGTCGTCCTGGATGGCGAGGTACGCGCTGACTGCGTGCAGCGCGTCGAGCCATTCGTTGCCGACCAGCGCGGGATCGGGTGGGTCGAGCATGGGGCTCACCACCTGCGCGGTGCTGCGAGAGCCGCCGCTCGCGAAGAGCGTGACGTCATGGCCGAGCTGCATCAGCCCGTCGGCGAGCCGCGCGACCACCAGCTCCACCCCGCCGTACCCGGGTGGTGGGACGGGATACCACGGCGGCGCGATCTCGGCGATCCTCACCGCGCCCGACCGCCGGTCAGCGCCTCGCTGCGAGCGAGGTAGCGTGAGGACGGATGTCGCAGCCCTGGGCGTCGGCGGCAAGTGCGTCGCTCGGCGGCGGGCGCGGCATCGTGACGCTGGTCGAAGGGCCGGCCTTCGCGATCTCGGCGGCCTCCGGTGACTTCGAGCCGGGGTTTGCTCACGGGCTCTTCTTCCGGGACATGAGATTCCTCTCCGAGCTCTGCCTGCGGGTGAACGGCGGGTGGCCCGAGCCCCTCGCCGCGTCGGCGATCGAGCCGTTCAGCGCGGCGTTCGTGCTGCGGGATCAACCGCATCCGGGCGTGGCCGACTCGACGCTCGCGGTGTTCCGTACCCGCTACGTCGGGAACGGCATGCGTGAGGACCTCGTCGTCCGGAACTTCGGCAACGAGGCGGCCCGCTGCCAGCTCGAGCTCGCGGTCGATGCCGACTTCGCCGACCTCTTCGAGGTCAAGGAAGGTCGGATCGGGCCGACCGGCGAACGGTCGGTCGAGGTGTCGGAGCGGCGCATCACGTGGCGGGCTCGACGCGGTTCCGCCTCGCATGCGGCGCACCTCGATGTGTTCGCACCGGCTGCGATCTCCCCCCGGCTCGTCACCTACGACGTCGTCGTTCCTGCCGGGGACATGTGGTCGACGTGCCTGCAGGTCACGCCGGTCGTCCATGAAGAAGAGTTCGCGCCCCTGCACCGCTGCGGGCAACCGGTCGGACGCTCGGCGCCGTTGACCCGGCTCGAGGCCTGGCGTCGCCGCCTTCCCGTCATCGACACGGAGCACGCGGGCTTCTCGGCCCTCGTGGACCGCTCGACCCGGGATCTCGCCGCGCTCCGGCTGTTCGATCCCGACGTCCCCGAGCGGGCGGTCGTCGCTGCGGGTGCACCGTGGTTCATGACCCTGTTCGGCCGGGACAGCCTCCTCACGTCGTGGATGACGATGCTGATCGATGCCGACCTCGCGTTGGGCACGCTCCAGACGCTGGCTCGCTACCAGGGCACCGAGGTCGACTCCGTCACCGAAGAGGAGCCCGGTCGCATCCTCCACGAGATGCGCTTCGAGTCGACCGAGCTCTCGTTGGGCGGGGGACGGATCTACTACGGCAGCGTCGACGCCACGCCGCTGTTCGTGATGCTGCTCGGCGAGCTCCGCCGTTGGGGTCACCGACGCGACGAGGTCGATGCGCTGGTGCCGGCGGCCGATCTCGCGCTCGCCTGGATGGACCACTTCGGTGACCGCGACCGCGACGGCTACATCGAGTACGCGAGCAGCAGCGAGCGGGGACTCCACAACCAGGGATGGAAGGACTCCCACGACTCCACTCGGTTTGCCGACGGTCGGCTGGCGACCGCCCCCGTTGCGCTCTGCGAGGTGCAGGGCTATGCCTACGCGGCCCTCCTCGCGCGTGCGGACTTCGCGGATGATGCGGGCGACAGCCACCATGCGGCACGACTTCGCGACCGCGCGCGCGAGCTCAAGGAGCGGTTCAACCGCGACTACTGGATCGAGGAGCGCGGCTGGCTCGCGATGGGCCTCGACGGCGACAGGCAACCGCTCGACGCGCTGACATCGAACATGGGGCACTGCCTCTGGACAGGAATCCTCGACGAGGACAAGGCCGCGCGGGTGGGTGAGCTGCTGGTGTCCGATCCGATGTTCTCGGGATGGGGCATCCGGACGCTCGCGACGTCCATGGTGGGCTACAACCCGATCAGCTACCACAACGGGAGCATCTGGCCGCACGACAACGCCATCTGTGCCGCGGGATTGATGCGCTACGGGATGGTCTCGGCGGCGCACCGGGTGATGGAAGGGCTCGTCGCCGCCGCGCCGTCGTTCGACGACCGGCTGCCCGAGCTCTTCGCCGGATTGCCGCGCGCCGCGTTCCCCATCCCGGTGACCTATCCCACGTCGTGCTCGCCTCAGGCGTGGGCGGCGGCGTCGCCGCTGCTGATGCTGCGGGCGATGCTGCGCTTCGAGCCCGAGGCGCGCGATCGACGCCTCCACCTCGCGCCCGACATCCCGGCCTGGCTCGGCCGCTTGCGGCTGGAGCGGGTCGCCATCATGGGCGGCGAGCTGTCGATCGAGGTCGAGGGCGACGAGTGTCGCGTGCTCGAGGCCCCGACCGGACTCACGGTGGTGCCGGAGCCGCGGCCGGCGACCGGATGGTGATCGGTCGGCGACGTGGGCCGGCTGGGAGGGAGCGAGCGGACGCGAGCGACGGAAAGGAGCACGGGGGAGAGGACGCGTTCAGCGCACGAACGAGAGCGAGAGCGCGAAGTCCCCGGCCGGGTCCGTCCACCACTCGGCGACCTCGAACCCCGCGGCCGTCAGCTCCCGTTCGATCCCCTCGCGGCGGAACTTCGCGCTGATCTCGGTGCGCAGCTCCTCACCCGCGCCGAAGGTCACCACGAGGTCGAGCGCACGCACGTGCACCGTCTGCGGGCGCGACGACCGGAGGCGCATCTCGATCCACTCGGCGTCGGGATCCCACACCGCGACGTGGTCGAACGCGTCGGGGTCGAAGTCGGCGTCCAGCTCACGGTCGAGCACCGACAGCACGTTGCGGTTGAACGCCGCGGTCACGCCGGCGGCATCGTCGTACGCGGCCACCAGACGGTCGACGTCCTTCACCAGATCGGTGCCGAGGAGCAGGGCGTCGCCGGGCGCGAGCGTCGCCCCGATGTCGGCGAGGAACCGGGCGCGAGGCCCCGGTGCGAGGTTGCCGATGGTGCTGCCGAGGAACGCGACCAGGCGGGTGCCGCCACCAGGCAGCTCACCGAGGTGGTGCTCGAAGTCGCCGACGACCGCATGGACGCGCACGCCGGGGTACTCGCGCGCGACCGCACGCGCCGCGTCGCGCAGCGTCTGCTCGCTCACGTCGAAGGGCACGAACCGATCGAGCGTCCCGGTGTCGCGGAGCGCGTCGAGGAGCAGGCGTGTCTTCTCCGAGGTCCCCGAGCCGAGCTCGACCAGCGTGTCGGCCTTGGTGAGCTCGGCGACCTCGCGGGCGTGCTCGACGAGGATCGAGCGTTCGGTGCGCGTCGGGTAGTACTCCGGCAGTCGGGTGATCGTGTCGAACAACTCGCTGCCGCGGTCGTCGTAGAACCACTTCGGCGGCAGCGTCTTCGGCGTGGTGCCGAGCCCGGCGCGCACGTCGGCGGCCAACGCCCGCGCGCTCGCGTCGGGTACGAGATGGATGTCGACGATGACGTCGTCGGTCACGAAAGGTCCTTCCCGATGGAGTGGCCGGCACCGCCGTGGGCGTCGTGCCTGGAGACGGTGCCGTCGCGCACCTCGCGCCAGGCGGGCTGGTCGTCCAGGGGTTCCGAGGCGAACAGCGAACCGAGCCGGAACAGCGAGTTGCCCTGTCGCGTCGCGTACACCGTCGTGCCGTCGGTGAGCAGCAGGTTCAGGCGTCCGGTCGTGATGGCCAGGACCTCCGCGACCACCTGTTCGAGCGCCTCGTACGGTTCGGCGCCGGCGTCGATGCGCTGGAGCACCAGCCCGAAGAGGACCTCGGTGTCGGCGTCACCCATGAGCGCGGCGCGTCGCTCGGGCTCGAGACGCGACCGGAGCTCGTCGCCCACGCCGTCGGTGAAGCCGCGGACGATGCCGTTGAGGGAGAACGCCCATGGTCCCGCCACGAACGGTGCGTTGCCGCTGACGTCGAGGGCCGCGCCCGGTGACGCGAGCCGCGCCGCGGCCAGCACCGTGGTGCACTCGATGTCGACGCTCCTGCGCGCGAACTCGTCGTCCTTCCAGATGGGCGTGACGGTGCGGTAGACGTGCGGTGCGCCCCGCCCCGGCTCGTACCAGGCCACGCCCCACCCGTCTGGATTGCTGTCGCCCGACTGCTGGTGGCGCGGATGCTCGGCCTGCTCGGCCAACGAGTGCGGCGCGCCGAACAGGAGCTCGTGGAGAGTCACCGGTCCACCGACGTACGCGAGGTGACGACACATCAGGGCGTCACGCGTCCCGCGCGCAGCGGAAGCCGGCGAAGATCTGGCGGCGGATCGGGAAGTCCCAGTTGCGGAAGGTGGTGCGCACCGCGGTCGGGTGCGTCGCCCACGAGCCTCCGCGGAGCACCTTGTACTCGGGGCCGAAGAACACCTCCGAGTACTCGCGGTACGGGAACGCGCGGAACCCGGGATGAGCGAGGAAGTCGGATGCCGTCCACTCCCACACGCCGCCCAGCATCCCTCGCGCGCCGTGGTCGCTCACGACGTCGACGCTGGTACCGACCGGCGCGGGTGCGAACCGTCGGTCACGCTCGCGCCAGAGATCGGCTCCCGCGACCGGTGTGCCCTGCGCGGCGACTTCCCACTCGGCCTCGGTGGGGAGGCGAGCACCCGACCAGCGCGCGTACGCGTCGGCCTCGTACCAGCACACGTGTTGCACCGGCTCGTCGGGCGGCACCGGCTCGGTGCGTCCGAAGCGGCGCCGCACCCAGGTGTCGTCGTCGCGACGCCAGTACTGGGGTGCGACGAGCCCCGCTTCCTTCCGCCACGCCCAGCCCTCGTCGCTCCAGTACGCCGCGTCGTCGTAGCCGCCGCAGTCCACGAACTCCGAGAACGCGGCGTTGGTCACCGCGGTGGTGTCGATCCGGTACGGCTCGAGCACGACGACGCGCGCAGGTCGTTCGTTGTCGTAGGCCCACGGATCGGTGTCGGTGCCGAGCACGTGGTCGCCTCCCTCGACCAGCACGTCGTGAGGCAGCGAGATGCGCGGTGCGGCCGCGGCCGACGCGGTCGTGTCGTCGCCGTCGGCCGCGGGATGCGCGAAGTCGTCCATGAGTTGGAGTGTCGCCAGCAACGTCTCGTCGTGCTGGTGCTCGTGCTGCACGACCATGCCGTAGACGAATCCGCCGTCGAGCAGGGGATCGCCGTTGTCGAGCTCGAGGCGGTCGAGGATCGCGAGGGCGCGCGCCCGTACCGCGGCATCGAACTCGCGCCCGCCGCGGGCGTCGAGGATGTCGAGCGCGGGTCGGTCGCGCCGCGGGTGCTTGAACGCGTCGTACACGTCGTCGAAGGTGACGTCGATCGGCGGCTCGCCCGCGAGCTCGCGCACCAGCCAGAGCTCCTCGTAGTGTCCGATGTGGGCCAGGTCCCAGCACAGCGGCGACATCAGCTCCGAGACCTGGGCCCGTTGCCCCTCGTCGGGCACGGGCGCGAGGAGTCCGAGCGTCCGGCGGCGCGACTCCTCGAGCGACGCGACGATCTCGGGTTTGGTGACCACGTCAGGCGGCGGTCGGGCGACCGGCCCATTCGTCGAGGAGGTCGTCGGCGGGGCACCGGGCGCGGTCGACGAACCGGGCGCCGTACGCCGTGGCGGCGTCGACGGTGGCGGCATCGGCATCCAACCGACCGAGCGCACCCAGCGCGGCGTCGAAGCACCAGCGCGCGGCCTCGGCGAGGTCGGGGTCGTGCAGCGCGTGGCGCGCGGCGCTGGCCCATCGGTCGCGCACCGGGGCGGTGGCGGCGGTGGCGCAGTCGGCGGCGATCGGGTCGTCGAGCAACGCGGTGGTCACCGCCACCGCCACTGGCCACCACTCCTCGGGGAGGGCGTCGATCATGCGCAGCTCCAGCCACCCGCGCGGCCGTACGGGCGGGAACAGCGTGGTGATGTGGTGTTGCAGGTCGTCGAGAGTTGGCCATCCCAGCGCGTGCCCGTCGGCCAACCACTGGGCGAACGACTGTGGAGTGCGCAGCGCGACGCTGTGAGAATCGTCGACGCGCACCATCATCACCGGCGCGTCCAGCACGTACCGCGCCCAGTCGCGCCGCGCGAACGATCGGCGGTCGGCACCGCGCGCCGAGGCGGTGCGTCCGGGGTCGATGGCCTGCCACACCGCGGCTCGCGTGGAGCGCAGCCCGGAGGGAAGACCGTCGGAGTCGAAGGGCGAGTTGGCGAAGCACGCGGTGAGCACCGGACCGAGATCGTGCGCGCGGTGCCACCGATCGTCGACCTGCTGCGGATCGCCGATGTCGACGTTGACCTGGATCGACGCCGTGTTGCGCATCATGGTGCGGCCGGCGGGCCATGCCGTGTCGAAGTACTCCTCCATCGCGGTGTAGCGCGGGAGGTGCAGCACCCGCGCCACCGCACCGCGCGTGTCGATGCCCGCACCGACGAGGTCCATGCCCATCCTCGCCAAGGAGTCGCGCACCGTCGCGGTGTCAGCGCGCATGGCGGAGATGGCGGGTCCGAGGCCGCCGACCGGAGGGCCGCTCAACTCCAACTGACCACCGGGTTCGAACGTGATCTGGCTGGCGCCCGGGAGCGGAGGCAGGAGCGCAGTGATCTCGGAGGGGTCACCCGGGCGCCCGTCGCGCGCGACGGTGAGCCATTCGAGCTCGATGCCGACCCGTCGGGCTGCTCGGCCGTCGCGCGCGGTCGTCGGGAAGACGTGCTCGTCCACGTAGGAGCGGACGTCGCCGGTCGTGAGCGTGGGAGTCGGCGCCGGCATCGTCAGCGGTGGCCGAAGCGGGCGGCGACCCAGCTGAGGTTCCGGACCGGTGCGGACCAGAGGTACCAGGAGTTCACGGAGGCCTCCTCGGAGTAGGCATCGAACGAAAGGCTGGTGGCGGGCGGGACGTCGTCCCGGGGGGTCGGAGACGGGCGTCGAGGCGCATTCGGAGCCACCACTGTGCCCGGATGCCCGTCACGCGAAAACCTACTGTGCTCCCGATGGAGCTCGGCTTCGAGACGATCGGCAACGCCACGCTGATCGTCCACGACCACGAGCCCGTCCTCGTCACCGATCCGTGGGTCCAGGGATCGGCGTACTTCGGCAGCTGGGGGTTGTCGCATCCGGTCCCGGAGGAACAGGGCGACGCCGCACGCGCCGCCGGGACCGTGTGGTGCTCGCACGGTCACCCCGACCACCTCAACCCGGCATCGCTCCCGCTCTTCCGCCACGCCCGGATCCTGCTCCCCGACCACGTGGGTGGGCGGATCGCCCGCGACCTCACCCGCGACGGCTACCGGGTCGAGGTGCTGCCGGACGCCACGTGGGTGCCGATCTCCGATCGGGTGCGGGTGCTCAGCATCGCCGACGAGGGGCAGGACGCGATCCTGCTCGTCGACGTGGGTGGCGAGCTGGTGGTGAACCTGAACGACGCGCAGGACCGCGGGTGGGGATCGCTCGTGAAGCGCGTGATCCGTTCGTTCCCGCGGTCGTTCCTGCTCCGGCTCAGCGGGTACGGCGACGCCGACATGATCCACTTCGTCGACGACGACGGCACCCGCCTCCCGAGCTTGGCGCAGCTCAGGCGCGAGGGTGGCTTCGAGGTGGGCGCCGACGTGGCGCGGATGACCGAGACGTTCGGAGCGACGCACTTCGTGCCGTTCAGCTCGTTCCACCGGTACCAGCGCACCGACAGCGTGTGGGCGAACGAGTGGACCACGCCGGTGGCCGAATACGAGCGCGGCTTCGCCTCCGACCGCGTCACGCT
>DASUAS010000235.1:0-6405 GCA_035763625.1 Acidimicrobiia bacterium | reverse complement strand
GTCGGTGGCGCCGATCTCCACCGGGCGGGCGGTCGCCCGCCGCACCATCGAAGCGCTGCGCACCTTCCGTCCCGACGTGCTGCACCTCCACGAACCGCTCTCGCCCGGTCCCAATCACGCTGCGCTCGTCGGCACGACCATCCCCGCGGTGGGCACGTTCCACTCCGCCCGCAGCGGCCGCAACGGCTGGTACGAGACGTTCCGGCCAGGGTTGAGGCCGATGATGCGCCGGCTCGCGGTCTCGACCGCGGTGTCGGACGATGCGATGCGTCAGGTCACGCTCACCTTCGGCGGCGCCTGCGAGATCCTGCCGAACGGGGTCGACGTCCCGAGCCTCGCCCACGGGCCGGTGACCCCGAGCGCGGCGCCGGCCATCGTGTTCGTCGGTCGCCACGAGCAGCGCAAGGGGCTCGCGGTGTTGCTCGACGCGTTCGCGGGGCTCGAGCGCGACGCCGACCTCTGGGTGATCGGCGACGGCCCCGAGGGGTCGATGCTCCGCGCCCGGGGGGTCCCGCGGGTGCGTTGGCTCGGCCAGGTCACCGAGGACGAGAAGCAGGCCCGCCTCAGGGGCGCGACCATCGCCTGCTTCCCGGCGGTGGAGGGCGAGTCGTTCGGCGTGGTGCTGCTCGAGGCCATGGCCGCGCGCACCGCCCTGGTGGCGTCCGACATCGACGGCTATCGCACCGTTTCGCGGCCCGACCGCGAGGCCGTGCTGGTACCGCCCGGCGACGTCTCGCGCCTCCGCGGCGCGCTGCGCGCCCTGCTCGACGATCCCGCCCGCCGGGCCGCACTGGTGGCCGAAGGCGCCCGCCGGGCCGACGAGTTCTCGATGGTGCACCTGGCCGAGCGGTTCCTGCCCCTCTACCAACGGGCCATCGACGCCGGCGTCGCTCCGATCGCTCGCACGGCGCGCTCCGTCCCCGGCGGCGAGACCGGCGGAGCCGGCGCTCCCCGCTGAGCCGACCTTTCTCCGATCGCTCGCACGGCTCGCTCCGTCCCCGACGCCCGCCTTGGTCCGCGAGGCGGCGCCGATAGCATGTCGGGATGGTCGCCGTCATCGTGATCGTCGTCATCGTGGTCCTGATCGGGCTGGTGTTCTGGCTCGGGTACAACGGCCTCGTCAAGCGCCGCGTCCAGGTCGACAACGCCTGGTCGCAGATCGACGTGCAGCTCAAGCGCCGGCACGACCTCATCCCCAACCTGGTGGAGACGGTCAAGGGCTACGCCGCCCACGAGCGGGGCACGTTCGAGGCGGTCACCAACGCCCGCGCCAACGCCATCAACGCGCAGACGCCCGCCCAGCAGGCCCAGGCCGAGAACGTGCTCACCGGAGCCCTGAAGAGCCTGTTCGCGGTGGCGGAGGCGTACCCCGACCTCAAGGCGAACCAGAACTTCCTGAACCTGCAGGAGGAGCTGACGAGCGCCGAGGACCGCGTGGCGTACGCGCGGCAGTACTACAACGACAGCGTCAACAGCTACAACACGCAGATCCAGAAGTTCCCCACGAACCTGCTCGCGGGGATGTTCCACTTCGCGAAGCGCGACTTCTTCGACGCCGCACCCGAAGACACGGAGACCCCGCAGGTCAGCTTCTAGAGCATCGCCCAGCCACCCGCCCGGCGGCGCCGGCACCCGCTTGACGTCGACCACGACGCCGCGGGTCGCGAGGCGACGGGGCGCACCACTCGAGACAGGTCCCCATCGGTGAACGAGCAGATCGCGCGCAACAAACGGCGCACGTTCTACATGCTCCTCGGCTTCGTCGCCGTCATCACGTTGGCGGCAACCGCGATCGTGCTGCTGTTCGGCGGTGGCTGGGTCGGGGTGATCATCGCCTTCGTCCTGGCCATGGCGCTGGCCTGGGGCTCCTACTACAACTCCGACAAGATCGCGATCGCGGCGAGCCGGGCGAAGCCGGCGGACGAGACCGAGTACCGCCGGTACCACAACCTCGTCGAGGGGCTCTGCATCGCGGCCGGGCTCCCGAAGCCCAAGCTCTTCGTCGTCGACGATCCCGCGCCCAACGCGTTCGCCACCGGTCGCAATCCCAAGCACGCCGCGGTCGCGGTCACCAGCGGGCTGCTCGAGAAGATGAACCGGGTCGAGCTCGAGGGCGTGCTCGCGCACGAGCTGTCGCACATCAAGAACTACGACATCCTCGTCACGACCATCGCCGTCACCGCCGTCGGCACGATCGCCCTCATCTCCGACATCGGGCTGCGCTTCGCGTTCTGGGGCGGGCTCTCGGGTCGGCGTGACAACAACGGCGACTCCGGGCCGGTGGGGGCGCTGATCGCGATCGCCTCGCTCGCCGTCCTCATGCTGGCGCCCTTCGCCGGCTACCTGATGCAGATGGCCATGAGCCGCAACCGCGAGTACCTCGCCGATGCGAGCGGAGTGCAGCTCACGCGGTATCCACCAGGGCTGATCTCCGCTCTGGAAAAGTTGCGGGACGACCAGGCGGTCGTGCACCACGCGACCAAGGCCACCGCGCAGATGTGGATCGAGCAGCCGCTCGAGACCGACAAGGCCAAGCCCGGCAGCAAGTTCAACAACCTGTTCGACACCCACCCGCCCCTCGAGGACCGGATCAAACGGTTGCAGGAGATGTAGTGAAGGTCCGATCCACCACCGCGGCGACGATGGCCGTCGTCGCCGCTCTGGCCCTGCTCCTCTCGGCGTGTGGGGGCGGTGACTCGAAAGCAGCGACACCCGACCCGACCACCACGGTCGCGCCGACCACCACGACGGCGGCGCCGCCGACCGCGCCCCTCACCGGGTTGCCCGACCCGAGCGGCGCCAGCCACGGTCGTCCGGTGCTGTCGGTGAAGGTCGAGAACACGCCCGATGCTCGCCCGCAGGCCGGCATCGAGCAGGCCGACGTGCTCTACGAAGAGGTCGTCGAGGGCGGCATCACCCGCTTCGTGGCGATGTTCAACTCCGAGGTGCCGGCCGTCGTCGGACCGGTGCGCTCGGTGCGGGCGGAGGACCCCGACATCGTGTGGCCGGTCGGCGGCATCTTCGCGTACTCCGGTGGCGCGCCGGTGAACGTCGACGCCATCAACGCCGCGCCGGTGCACGCGGTCGACGAGGACACCGCCGGCGGCGCGATGGTGCGCAACCAGCAGGAACAGCCGGCGCGCGAGGCGCCGCACAACCTCTACGGGTTGGGCCAGCCGCTGTTCGACCTCGGCGGCGACCCGAAGCCCCCGCCGCCGCTGTTCACGTATCTGGCCAACGGCGCTCCGCCGGTCACCGGGCAGGGCGTCCTGAACTTCCACGTCGGCTTCGACCCCGGGTACGACCCCACGTGGACGTGGAACGGCACCTCCGGCACCTGGGACCGGGCGATCGGCGGCACGCCGCAGACCGTCACCGGCAGCGGCCACATCTCGCCCACCAACGTGGTGGTCCAGTTCACCAACTACACCGGTGAGGGCGAGGCCCAGACCGTCGGCGAGGGCGACGTGTGGGTGTTCACCGACGGTGTCCTGCGGACCGGCCGCTGGGTCCGTCCCGACAAGGCCCAACCGGCCAAGTACGTCGACGCCGCCGGCAACCCGATCCCGCTCCGTCCCGGTCGCACCTGGGTCGAGGTCCTGCCCACAGGCAGCGCGGTCGACGTGGTCCAGGCGCCGGCGCCGGCCACGACGGCGCCGCCGGTGACCGCGGCCAAGACGAAGAAGAAGTAGCGGCGTCTCGATTCATCGCGGAGTTGACGACCTCTGCGGTAGTCCATCCCACACTGAATCGGGCGGCCGGTAACCTGAGCCCATGACGGAACGCACGACCGGGACGGCTCGCGTCAAGCGCGGGCTCGCGGAGATGCTGCGGGGCGGCGTGATCATGGACGTCGTCACTCCCGAGCAGGCCAAGGTCGCCGAGGACGCCGGCGCGGTCGCGGTGATGGCGCTCGAGCGCGTGCCCGCCGACATCCGTCGCGACGGCGGCGTGGCCCGCATGAGCGATCCGGCCATGATCGAGGGCATCCAGGCCACGGTCACCATCCCGGTGATGGCCAAGTGCCGGATCGGCCACTTCGCCGAGGCCCAGGTGCTCGAGTCGCTCGGCGTCGACTACATCGACGAGAGCGAGGTGCTCACCCCGGCCGACGAGGCGCACCACGTCGACAAGTGGGCGTTCACCGTCCCCTTCGTGTGCGGCGCCACCAACCTCGGTGAGGCGCTCCGGCGCATCTCCGAGGGCGCGTGCATGATCCGCTCGAAGGGCGAGGCCGGCACCGGCAACATCGTCGAGGCGGTCCGCCACCTGCGTTCGATCCTGGGCGACATCCGCAAGCTGACCGTGGCCGACGAGGCCGAGGTGTTCGCGTGGGCGAAAGACCTGCGTGCGCCGGTCGAACTGGTGCAGGAGGTCGCCGAGCGCGGCGAGCTGCCCGTCCCCCTGTTCTGCGCCGGCGGCATCGCCACTCCGGCCGACGCCGCGCTGGTGATGCAACTCGGCGCGCAGGCCGTGTTCGTCGGCAGCGGCATCTTCAAGAGCGCCGAGCCGCCGACGATGGCCAAGGCGATCGTCGAAGCGACCACGCACCACACCGACGCCACGATCGTGGCCAAGGTGTCGCGGGGGTTGGGCGAGGCGATGCGCGGCGAGGAGATCGAGACGCTCGACGTCAAGCTCGCCGAGCGTGGTTGGTGAGATCGTGAGGCCGCCAGGTGAAAGTCGGCGTGCTGGCCCTGCAGGGGGCGTTCCGCGAGCATCGTGAGGTGCTCGACGCGCTCGGCGTCGAGACGGTCGAGGTGCGCACGGCCGCCGAGCTCGGCGCGCTCGACGCGCTGATCCTGCCCGGCGGCGAGTCCACCACGATGAGCCAGCTGCTCGACTCGTCGGGTGTGCGCGCGCCCCTCGCCGAGCTGCTGACCGACGGCCTGCCGGTGCTCGGCACGTGCGCGGGGATGATCCTGCTCGCCCGCGAAGTGGTCGACGGGCGTCCCGACCAGGAGTCGTTCGGTGCGATCGACGTCGCCGTGCGCCGCAACGCGTATGGCCGCCAGCGCGACTCGTTCGAAGCCGATCTCGCGGTCGATGGGCTCCCCGGCGGTCCCTTCCCCGGCGTGTTCATCCGCGCCCCGCGGATCGAGTCGGTGGGTGACGGCGTCGAGGTCCTCGCCGCCCACGAAGGCGTGCCGGTGCTGGCGCGCCAGGGCGCGGTCGTGGTCACCAGCTTCCACCCCGAGCTCTCGGGCGACCTCCGGCTCCACGAGTTCTTCCTGACCGAGAGCGAGCGCACATGAGCGGAGCGATCGCGAGCCGGGGACCCCGGCGAGCAGCGAAGCGTGGCCCGCGGCGCCGGCGGCTCTGCCGCCCGGCGCCGCACGAGCCGGTGCTTGCACCGGCGACCAGAGACGATGGCGGCCCGGAGCGAAGCGACGAGAGCGAGAAGAGATGAGCGGACATTCCAAGTGGCACTCGATCAAGCACGCCAAGGGCGCGGCCGACGCCGCGCGTGGCAAGCAGTTCGCGCGGCTGGCCCGTCAGATCGAGGTGGCGGCGCGCAGCGGCGGCGGTGACGTCGACGCCAACCCCACGTTGCGCACGATGGTGCAGAAGGCGCGTGACGCCTCCATGCCCAAGGACAACATCGAGCGGGCGATCAAGCGCGGCACCGGCGAGCTCGAGGGCGTCACCTACGAGAACATCACGTACGAGGGCTACGCCACCAACGGGGTCGCGGTCTACGTCGAGACGCTGAGCGACAACCGCAACCGCACCGGCGCCGAGATCAAGAACGTGTTCACCCGCAACGGGGGCTCGCTGGCCGAGCCCGGTGCGGTGGCGTGGCAGTTCGAGCGCAAGGGCGTGCTCGTGCTCGACAAGGCGGTCGGCGACGAAGACGACGTCATGCTCGCCGCGCTCGACGCCGGCGCCGAGGACATCAGCGACCTCGGCGACACCTGGCAGGTCGTGACCGCTCCCACCGACGTGCACTCGGTGCGCACCACGCTGGAGGACGGGGGCATGGCCGTCACCAGCGTCGACCTCGTGATGCTGCCGAGCAGCACCGTGGAGCTCGACGAGGCGTCGAAGGCGAAGTCGGTGCTGCGCGTGATCGACGCGCTCGAGGAGCACGACGACGTGCAGAACGTCTACGCCAACTTCGACATCCCCGACGACGTCCTGCAGTCCGTCTACGCGTAGCGCGCCCGGGTGCCGAACGGGCACTCGTCGTGCGATGTGTGCTCGTCGTGGCCATCGGCGGGCTCAACCTCGTCGGCGCTCGTCCCGCCTGGTCGCGTCGCCGCGCGGGCTGGACCGGAGACGCGCGGCGTCTGCGGGAGTGCGAGGGCCTGCGGCTGACCCGTGGAGCTTGACGCCTCGTGGTCGAGGGTCCACGCTCGGATGCACCGTCCTGCGCGCGCGGAGGTGCGAGATGTACGCAGCCCT
>DASUAS010000234.1:0-18020 GCA_035763625.1 Acidimicrobiia bacterium | reverse complement strand
AGCGGCGCGATCCCCCGGCGGCGGCCGCGGCCGGTGGCCACCACGAGTGCACCGCCGACGACGTACCACGTGCAATCCGGCGACACCCTGACTGACATCGCGAAGCGGTTCCACACGTCGATCGCCGCAATCGCGGCGGTGAACCAGATCGCCGACCCCGACCACCTCGCCCAGGGGCAGGCGCTCGTGATGCCGCCGCCGTCGGCCGCGCGGATCGACCTCAAGGTGATGGAGGCCGGGGTGGTGACCACGGTCGGGCTGACCCTGGTCGGCGCGCAACCCTCCGAGCTCGTCACGTTCGTGGTCACGCTGCCCGACGGCACCACCTACACCGGATCGCCCCACGCCGCCTCGAGCGACGGCACGGTGACGGCGACGTACGCCGCCGAGCTCGGGTTGGGCACCTACGCGGTCTCGGCGACGGGCACCGCGGGCACCGATCTGCAGACCGCCTTCCACCTCGACCCGCCGGGCTGACCCATCCGCGCCGTGTCGAGGGGCCGTAGGCTCGCCCCGTGACGGGTGACCGGGGCACCGCGGGAGCCGGACCGCTCGCGGGCGTGACCGTGCTCGAGCTCGGCGGGATCGGGCCGTTGCCCCTGCTCGCCATGCTCCTCTCCGACCTGGGCGCGCGCGTCATCCGGGTCGACCCCGCCGGTCCCGCGTACGGCGCCATCGATTCGCACCTCTGGATCTTCCGCGGCCACGAGTCGGTCACCGTCGATCTGCGCCAGCCGCGCGGGCAGGAGCTCGTGCTGCAGCTGGCCGAGCGGGCCGACATCCTGGTCGAGGGCTACCGACCGGGCGTCGCCGAGCGCCTCGGCGTGGGCCCCGACGCCTGCCTCGCGCGCAACCCCCGGCTCGTCTACGGGCGCATGACCGGGTGGGGTCGGGGCGGCCCGTTGTCGGACCGGGGCGGCCACGACATCAACTACATCGGCCTCACCGGCGCGCTCGAGGCGATGGGCGAGCCGGGCACGCCACCGCCGGTGCCGCTCAACCTCGTGGGCGACTTCGGCGGCGGGGCGATGATGCTCGTGATGGGTGTGCTCGCGGCGTTGCACGAGCGCGAGCAGAGCGGGCAGGGTCAGGTGGTCGAGGCGGCGATGTCGGACGGCGCGCTCGCGCTGATGGGGCTGTTCTACGCCATGCGCGACGCGGGGCACTGGGTCGACGCCCGCGGCGCCAACCAGCCCCAGGGGTTCGCGCCGTTCTACCGCTGCTACGAGACGCGCGACGGGCAGTACGTCGCCGTCGGCGCGGTGGAGGCCAAGTTCTACGCCGAGCTGCTCGACGGCCTCGGCTTCGATCCCGCGCTGGCGGAGACGCAGCACGACCGCGCGCGGTGGCCGGCGCTGATGCCGGTGTTCGAGGACGCGTTCCGCTCCCGCACACGCGACGAGTGGGAAGTGGTGTTCGCGACGCGCGACGCGTGCGTCACGCCGGTGTTGAGCATGGTCGAAGCGCCCGATCACCCGCACAACGCGGCGCGCGACTGCTTCGTCGACAAGAACGGACACGTGCAGGTCGCACCACCGGTGAGGTTCGGACGCACCCCCGCGACGATCGGCGGTCCGGCACCCGACCCGGGAGCCGACAACGCGCGCGTGTTCGCGGAACTGGGCGTGGACGCCGACGAGCTCGCGCAACTTCGTGCCGACTGCGTGATCGGCTGAACCGGAGGAGACCCATGACCGAGACCTGTCGCGCTGCGGTGTTCCGGGGTGATCGCACCTACGAGGTGCGCGAGTTCGCGGTTCCCGACCCACCGCCGGGCGGCGCGCTGCTGCAGGTCGAGGCGGTCGGCCTCTGCGGCAGCGACGTCGCGCAGTACGAGGGCATCGAGCTCGTGCCCGGTGCGAGCGTGTTCCCGGTCGTGCCCGGCCACGAGACGGTCGGGCGGGTGGCGAAGCTCGCATCCGACGCCGCGCTCAGCGTCGACGAAGGCGACCGGGTCGCGGTGAACGAGATCCTGGTGGCCGGCGGACCGATGCGCCTCTACGGATACTCCGACATGCGCGGCGACGGCGAGGTCGGGCTGTGGGGCGGCTACGGCGAGTACATGGAGATCTTCCCGGGCACCGAGCTGCACCGGATGTCGACCACGGCTCCGGCCGAGCACCTCACCCTGTTCGAGCCGCTGGCGAGCGCGGTCAACTGGGTCGACATCGTGGGTGTCCACGAAGGCGAGACGGTCGTGGTGCAGGGGCCCGGCCACCAGGGTTTGGCGGTGCTCGAGGCGGTGCTGGCGAAGCAGCCGCGGCAGGTGATCGTCACCGGTACGTCCGACGACCAGCTGCGACTCGACGCCGCCAAGGAGATCGGCGCGTCGAACGTGGTGATGGTCGACGTCGACGACGCGCACACGGTGGTGTACGACCTCACACGCGGGATGGGCGCGGACGTCGTGTTCGACGTGGCCACCGCCACCGCGACCGTTCCGACAGCCGTCGACCTCGCCCGCATCGGCGGTCGCATCCTCCTCGCCGGGTTGAAGCACTTCGCCGCCATCCCCGGGCTCGTGACCGATCACATCGTGATGAAGAGCCTGCAGCTCTTCGGCGGCGCCGGGTTCACGCCGGCGTCGATGGCGGCGGCGGTCGCGCTCATCGAGGCGGGCGGCGTCCGCACCGACGTCGTCGCCGGCGAGGTGTTCGACCTCGACCACATCGATGACGCCATGGCGCTGCTCAACCGCAGCGTCCCCGGCCACGACGCCGTCCGCGTCGGCCTCAAGCACACCCACCCCTCCTGACCATTCGGCGTGGCTCGCGTGCCACTACGGCACACCAGCCACGCCAAATGCGATCCGGGGGCTGACGGGTAACGTCGGCGGCATGCTGTACATCAACGGGGAATGGCGGGACGCGGCGTCGGGGACGACGTTCGAGTCGACCGATCCGGCGACCGGCGCGGTGATCGGGTCGGTGGCCGACGGCGGCGTCGCCGACGTGCAGGCCGCGGTCGAGGCCGCGCACGCGGCGTTCGGCGAGTGGTCGACCCGCACCGCCTACGAGCGCTCGAAGTACCTGTACCAGGCGTACCAGCTCATGCTCGAGCGGCGCGAGGCGCTGGCCAAGCTCATGACCGAGGAGCAGGGCAAGCCGATCCGCATGGCCCGCAACGAGGTGGGCTACGCCGCCGACTTCCTGCTCTGGTTCGCGGAGGAGGCCAAGCGCGTCTACGGCGAGACGATTCCGTCGGCCCGCGCCGACCAGCGCTTCCTCGTGCTGCGCCAGCCCGTCGGCGTGGTCGGTGCGATCACGCCGTGGAACTACCCGGTGTCGATGCTCACCCGGAAGATCGCACCCGCCATGGCGGCGGGGTGCACCATCGTGCTGAAGCCGGCGGAGCAGACCCCGTTGCTCGCGGTCGAGGTGTTCAGGATCTTCGACGAGATCGAAGTGCCCGCGGGCGTCGTCAACCTCGTCACCAGCTCGCAGCCGGAGACGGTCGGACCGGAGCTGGTGACGCACCCGCTCGTCCGCAAGATCACGTTCACCGGCTCCACCGAGGTCGGGAAGCTCATCGCGCAGCAAGCCGCGGCGGGCGTCAAGCGCGTCAGCATGGAGCTGGGCGGCCACGCGCCGTTCATCGTGTTCGACGACGCCGACCCCGTGCACGCCGCGAAGGGCGCGGCCGCGATCAAGTTCCTCAACACCGGGCAGGCGTGCATCTGCCCCAACCGCATGCTCGTGCAGCGCGGCATCGCCGAGCAGTTCACCGCCACCATGCAGGAGCGCTTCGCCAAGCTGCAGGCCGGCAGCGGCTTCACCGACGGCGTCACCGTCGGCCCGCTGATCGACGACGCCGCGCTGGCGAAGATGGAGCGCCAGGTCGCCGACGCCCTCGACAAGGGTGCACGCCTCGTCATCGGTGGTGAACGTCTCACCGCCGACGGCCTCGACGCCGGCTGCTTCTACGCACCCACGCTCCTCGCCGACGTGACCCCCGACATGCTGATCTACCGCGAGGAGACCTTCGGCCCGATCGCGCCGGTCGTCGTGTTCGACGACGACGACGAGGCCATCGCGATGGCGAACGACACCGACTACGGCCTGGCGTCGTACGTGTACACGCAGTCGCTCACCCGCGCGTTCCGCGCCGTCGAGGCGCTGAAGTTCGGTATGGTCGGCGTGAACGACATCAACCCGACGTCGGCTGCGGCGCCTTTCGGCGGGGTCAAGCAATCGGGCCTCGGCGTCGAGGGCGCCCGCGAGGGCATCGACGAGTACCTCGACACCAAGCTCGTCGGCCTCTCCGTCTGACCAGATCCCATCAACATGCGTCAAAGTTGCAGCATGGTTCCGCAACTTTGACGCAGGAACGGGATGGGATGAGCACCGAACGCAACCTCGAGGTCGTGGAGCAGTTCTTCGACGGGCCGCGCGACCTCGATCGCCTCTCCTTGATGAGCGACGACGCCGAGTGGTTCAACGGGATCGGGAAGTTCCCCGCCGCGCCCGGGCAGACGACGTTCGTGGGCAAGGACGAGATCGGGCGCGTCGTGCTGGGGCGCGCGCCGTCGCCCACGCCGATCACCGGCCGCAAGGTCGACCGCTACGACCTCACCACCGCGCGCTTCCACGACGTGCAGACGATCGCCGACGGCCCGTACGTGTTCCGCCAGCACCACTACACCGCCACCACGCTCGGCGGACGTGACTACGCCAACTTCTACGGGTTCCTGTTCCGCTTCGACGACGATGGTCTCATCGACCGCGTGTGGGAGCACTGGGGCACGCTCGCGGCCTACGAGCGGCTCTTCCAGGGCGACCTCGTGGTGCACGACCCCGACGAGCTGCTCATGACGACGCCGTCGGTGCGGCTGCGCCTCGACCTCGAGCGCCCGGTCCCGCGCGAGGTGATCGAGCGCTGCCTCGAGGTCGCGGTGCACGCGCCGAACGGCTCGAACACCCAGCCCTACCGGTTCCTCTGCGTCGACGATCCCGAGCGGAAGCAGGCCATCGCCGACCTCTACCGCGACGCGATGCAGGAGTTCGTCGACCGTCCCCGCACCGATGCCCCTGAGGACAACGTCGACCGCAGCACCGAGCGGCAGCAGCGCATCGCCCGCAGCGTGTTCCACCTCCGCGACCACCTGCACGAGGTGCCGGTGCTGTGCGTGCCGATCGTCGCCGGCCGCACCGACGGCCTCGGCCCGGGCGCGCACGCCGACCGCACGTCGGTGTTCTGGCAGGCGAGCCGGTGGGGCTCGGTGATCCCGACGCTGTGGTCGTTCATGCTCGCGCTGCGCGCACGCGGGCTCGGCTCCGCGTGGACGACGCTCACGTTGTTCCGCGAGCGCGAGCTGGCCGAGCTGCTCGGCATCCCGTTCGACGAGTGGATGCAGGTCGGGCTGTTCCCGATCGCGTACACGCGGGGCACCGACTTCGCGGTGACGCCGCGCGAACCCGGCGCCGACCACCTGCGTTGGAACGCCTTTCGCCAGGGGGGCGTCGCCAGCAGTCGTACCTAGCGGCGCAGCACCGCGCGGTGACGCGGCAGACCGAGCACGTGCTCGGCGATGAGGTTGCGCTGGATGTCGGTGGTGCCGCCGTAGATCGACGTGCCCTGCGCGAATCGGTGCGCCCACTCGACCATGCCGTCCTCGATCGCACCGTCCTCGCCTTCGCGGATGAGTGCCGCAGGCCCGATCAGCTCGACGAGGTCGGCGACGTCGCGCACGAACACGTCGGACGCGATGACGCGGCGGAACGGGTTCGGCGTGAACTCCGACACCGCGCAGTCGAGCGCGATGCGGGCGAGCCGCACACGAACGACGGGATCGTCGAGGACACACGTGCCGTCAGACAGGATCGTCGTGGCCGCCCAGTGCTCCGCCGCGGCCAGCACATCGCGCAGCACGCCCTGCCAGCCCGCGGTCGAGGCGATCACGTTGCGCAGCTCTGCGGTCCGGTGGTCGGCGCTCGATGCATCGCCCATGCCGTGCTCCGCGGCCAGTGCACCCGATGCGATCGCCCAGCCCTGGTCGACGGGGCCGAGCCGGTAGCGGTCGTCGACGTGCGCGTCGTCGAGGTACACGAAGTTGGTGCGCTCGCCGCCGAGCGTGCCGATGCCCTGCACGTCGATGCCCGGTCGGTCGAGCGGAACCAGGAACATGGTGATGCCCTGGTGCTTGGCGACGTCGGGGTTGGTGCGGGCCGTGAGCATGACGAACTGGCAGAGGTGCGCGCCGGTGGAGAACATCTTCTGACCGGTGATGCGCCACTCGTCGCCATCGCGCACGGCCCGGGTGCGGATGGCGGCGGCGTCGGATCCGCAGTCAGGCTCGGTGTAGCCGAGGCACGCCTGGATCTCCCCGGCGTGCACGCCGTCGGCCAGCTCGACCTTCAGCTCGTCGCTCCCGAACTGGCGGACGACCTGCATGACCAGCGCGTGCGAGCCCTGGACCGGGAACAAGGGACCCACCCGGGCCGCCTGCTCCAGGTCGAGCACCGCCGCCCCCACCGGATCGAGCCCGTCGGTCGTCGGACCGTCGACGAGCCAGGGTTCCAGCCAGCCCCGGGCGGCGAGCGCCCGCTGGTACGCGGGCACGAAGCCGTTGCCCTCGGCGCGCTCGCGCGCGAGGACGTCGTCGGTGAGCTGTTCGTCGAGGAACGGCCGCACCTCGTCGTCACGGAACCGACGGAGCTCGTCGTCGAACTCGATGGCGCTGAAGTCCACGCGTCGCCTCCGCTCAGCCCGGTGTGCCGTAGCGAACGTCGCCGAGCGCGCGCAGGTCGTCGTGCGCGTCACCGCTGACGACCGCCCACCCCTTGGCGCGCCGGAAGTACAGCTGCAGATCGGACTCGAGGGTGAACCCGAAGCCGCCCTGGACGTGGATCGCGATGCTGGCGGCCCGGTTCGCCACCTCGCGCGCGTGCAGGTACGCGACGAGTGCCGGCTCGAGAGCGTGCTCGGGCTCGTGGTCGCTGTACCACGCCGCCCGCCACGCGAGATGTCGACTCCCTTCGACGCCCACGGCGACGTCGGCGAGCGCGTGCGCGACCGCCTGGAACGCACCGATCGGCACGCCGAACGCCTCCCGCTCGTTGGCGTACGCGACCCCAAGGTCGAGTGCAGCCTGCGCCAGACCGGTCTGCGCCGCCGCCATGAGCACCTTCCACTCGCGCCGCGCGACGTCGAAGCGCTCCCGGGCGTCGCGACCGCGTGCGAGCACCGTGCGCGTACCTGGGCCCGAGAGCGTGCGCCAGGCCAGGGGCGCCGACCCGAGGTTGGTCACCGGTACGGGCGCATCGTCGCCCACGAAGGCCACCAGCTCGTCGCCCTCGAGCCCGACGACGATGTCGGCGACGGCGCCCGCCGGGACGAGCTGCCGTTGCGCCGACGCCACCGGATGCAGCGCCAAGGTGGCGATGCGCGACGTCTCGGCGCGGGCCAACACGCGCGACGCGACGACCGCTTCGACGAGCGGCACCGGTGCGGCGCGCCGCCCGAGCTGCTCGGCCACCAGGGCGACGTCCACCAGGCCGCCGCCGTCGCCGCCGGCCGCCTCGGGCAGCGACATGGTCAGGGCACCGGCCGCGACCAGGGTCGACCACAGGTCGCGGTCGAACCCCAACGGCTCGCTCGCCCGCACCCGCGCCGGCGGGCTCTCCTTCTCGAACAGAGCGGCGAAGGCGCTCCGCAGCTCGCCCTGCTCGGGCGCGAGCGAGACGTCGTGACGCCGCAGCACTCGGCTCTCCATTTCCAGAATGCTACTCTGGCTTTCCAGAGCCACGTTGAGAGCACGCACCAGAACGAGGAAGCATCGAGGAGGCCCGGATGCACGCCGCCGACCTGCCGAAGATCTCCGCCGACTCGCACATCGACGAGCCGCACGACCTGTGGTTCGAGCGTCTCGCGCCCGACCTGCGCGACCGCGCCCCGCGACGGATCCAGGTCGAGGCCGACGGTGGCTGGAGCCTGGTGATCGACGACAGCCCGCTCGGCTGGTCCGACGTGTCGGCCGAGCAGGCGGCGGCCAACGAGGAAGCGCGGGTCGCGGCCGCGGCACCCGACGTGCGACTCGACATGATGCGCGACGACGGTGTGAACGCCGAGATCATCTACCCGACCATCGGCCTCTACACCTGGAACGTCACCGACCCGACCGTCGGGCGCGAGTGCTGTCGCGTCTACAACGACTGGATCGTCGAACGGCTCGGCGGCATCGAGCGCATCCGCCTCGCCGCGATGATCCCCACCTGGGATGTCGAGATGGCGGTCGACGAGGTCCGACGCGTCGCCGCGCAGCCCTCGGTCGCCGGACTGCTGCTCCCGCTCGTCGGGACGCCGGAGTGGAACCTCCCCGTGTGGGAACCGCTCTGGTCGGCGATCGAGGAGGTCGGCATCCCCGCGGTGATGCACCAGGGGAGCGGTCACGACATGATCTTCTATCGCGGGTGGGGCTCCCCCACGGCCAACCTGCTCGCCACGCAGTCGATGGCGCCGCGGGCCGCCGCGCTGCTCAGCTGCAGCGGCGTGCTCGACCGTCATCCCGACCTGCACGTGGTGATGGTCGAGGTCAACGCCGGGTGGATGGCGTGGACGATGTCGACGCTCGACGAGTACTACACCGCGCACCAGCGCAACGGATGGACGAAGCCCATCCTGCCTGAGCTCCCGAGCCACTACCTGCGCCGTCAGGTGCACGCCACCTTCCAGGACGACCCCGTCGCGCTGCACAACATCCCGCTCACCGGCACCGACTGTCTGCTCTGGGGCAACGACTACCCGCACCCGGAGAGCACGTTCCCCGACTCCAACTCCGTGCTCGACCGTCTGCTGGCCGACACGACCGACGCCGACGCCCACGCGATCGTGTTCGACAACGCAGCCCACATCTTCGGGTTCTCCCCGCGCGTCGCCGAGCCGGTCGCGTGACCGCGAACACCGACGCGCCGAGCCTCCGCGACGTCGCGGTCGAGCGCTCGATCGAGAAGGCGCGCGCCCGAGCGCAGGAGCGGACGACGCGGCTCGTCGACGCCGGCCTCGACCTCGTGGCCGAACGCGAGAGCCTCGAGTTCACGCTCCAGGAGGTCGTCGATCGCGCGCACCTCTCCTTGCACGCGTTCTACCAGCTCTTCGAGAGCAAGGATGCGCTCGTCGAAGCGGTGCTCGAGGAGTCGCTGGAGCGCGGCGTCGCCGAGCTGCGCCAACGGATCGACGTCGAGGTGCTCCCGCTGGCGCGACTCCGCGCGTTCGTGGTCGGGTACTACGAGCTCGCGACGGAGAGTCGCCGGCCGATCTTCGGGTCGGGTGCCGCATTCACCATCTTCTCCGTCCACCTCGACCACGCCGCACCGGCGAAGGCGTGGAACGCCTACCGCCCGCTGCGCGTCCTCGCCTACGAGCTCCTGCGCGCCGCGGTCGACGTCGGCTCCGTCCGCGCCGATCTCGACGCCGATCTGCTCGCCACCTTCCTGCTCTCGTCGGTGCGCACGATGACCGAGATGACGATCGCCGGCACGGGCGCGGCACAGCCCACCGGCGAAGAGCTCTGGCAGCTGGTCGCAGGCGGCGTGACCACGTGAGGCGGGCCACCTACAGGCGGTAGATCCGCGCCGCGTTGCCCCCCACCATCAGCTGCATCTCCTCGACCGGCACGCCGTCGAAGTGCGTGTGGATCACCTGCTGCGACTCCGGCCACGTCGAGTCGGGGTGCGGGTAGTCGGTGGCCCACAGCAGGTTCTCGACGCCGATCTCGTGGCGGTTGGCCACGCCGAACTCGTCCTCCTCGAACGTGGCGAACATGTTCTGGCGCCAGTAGTGGCTGGGCTTCTCGGGCAGGTTCATCCCGAGCTGCTCCCAGCCGTGCCGGTCGCTCATCCGGTCGAGGCGGGTGATGAAGTACGGCAGCCAGCCGAGGCCGGCTTCGACGAACCCGACCTGCAGACGCGGGTGGCGCACGAAGATCCCCGGCAGCAACCAGCTGGCGAGCGACTCGGCCATGTACATCGACGGCAGCGACTGGAAGATGCCCTTGGCCGGTGTCGGGTCGCGGTCCATCAGCTCGAACAGGTACTCGTTCGACCCGGTGTGCTGGCTGATCGGGATGCCGAGGTCCTCGATGGTCGACCACAGCGGGTCGTACACCGAGTCCCAGTACGGCGCGAGGTCGACATCGGACGGATAGAGCGGCAGCTGCACCGCCCGCGCGCCCTCGTTGACGATGCGTTGCGCTTCCTTCATCGCGCATTCGACGTCGTGCAGCGGGAGGATGTACACGGGGACGAGGCGCGACGGGTCGACCGATGCGAACTCGATCGCGGCGTCGTTCGTGGCCTGGAACGCGGCGAGGCACGCCTCGGCGTCCATCTCGTAGAGCTCGGCGCCGCCGGTCGCGCTCGCGTAGAGCACCTCGGCGTCGACCCGGTCGACGTCCATGTCGGCGAGGCGCGCGTGCGGTTCGTACGCACCGGGGCGACCGGCCGCCTCCCACGGCTTCTCGGTCGGCAACCCGACGCTCGTCGCGGCCGCGCCACCGGGCTTGTTCTTGAGCTGCTTCTGGGGCTTGCCCTCGAGGATGCGCCGGTGCATCGCGGCCACGGCGCCGAGATACGCGTCGTGGTGCTGGCGCGGCAGGTGCTCCAGGATCTTCTCGGGCTTGAGCTCGAGGTGCGAGTCGGCAGAGATGATGCGTTCGGTCACGGTCTCCCCCTCTCCGGCGCCGGCCTCGGGCTCTCGTCGGTGACGACGACGACGGCGACGCCTGCCGGTTCCACGGCCGGAGCTTGGAAGCTGCGCCGGTGAAGCGCAAGTCCGGCGCGGGTCGCGCGGTCAGTGCAGGACGCCGCCGACGACCACGTCGCCGACGACGCCTTCCGCCTCCAAGCGCGCCACGTCGTCGTCGTCGAGCCGGAGGATGCGCGTGAGCACGTCGTGGTTGTGCTCGCCGAGCAGCGGTGATCGGGTGCGGTGGTGCGCACGCGGGCCGTTCTCGAACCGGAACGGTGCACCGATGTAGTCGGCGGCGCCGGTGACCGGGTGCTCGACCCGTTCGAACAGCTGGCGCGCGGCCACCGGCGGGAGCCGGTCGTGCTCGTGCGCGCGCACCACCGGCTCGCACGGCACCCCCGCGCCGGACACCAAGCGCACGATGGCCTCGGTGGAGCGGGTTGCACACCAGCCCGCGATGCGCGCGTCGAGCTGGTCCTCGTCGGCTCGTTGGCCGACATCGAGATCGAGGACGGCGGCGAACGCACGCCACTGGTCGTCGTCGGTGACCGAGATCGCCACCCAGCGGTCCTGCGTGCCGTCGGGATCGACGTCGGCACTGAGGTACACGCCCTGGGGCGCGCCCGTGGTCGACCGGTTCCCTTGCCGCTCGAGCAATCGCCCGTAGGCGGAGTGCTCGACCACCTGCTGCGCGGCCAGGTTGAGCGACGCGCCGACCATCGGGCACTCCAGGAACATCCCCCGCCCCGAGCGGCGCCGGTGTTCGAGCGCGAGCAGCAGCGCGAAGGTGGCGTGCGCGCCGCCGAGGGCGTCGGCGATGCCCGACGGGGGTTCGGGCCCGCGGTCGGGAAAGCCCGTGATCCAGGCGACCCCCGCTTGCGCTTCGATCGTCGGCGCGTACGCGAGCCGCTCGCGCCACGGGCCGGTGATCCCGTAGCCGGGCGCGCGCAGCACGACCAGGCGCGGGTTGCGCGCCAGCAGCACGTCCTGGTCGAGCCCCAGCTGCTCGAGGACCCGGGGGCTGAAGTTGTCGATCACGACGTCGCTCACCGCGGCGAGATCGAGGAACAGGTCGCGGCCGCGCTCGGTGTCGAGCTCCACCGCGAGGTCGAGCTTGTTGGTGTTCGAACCCTGGAACATGGGGCACCACTCCCACCACCGCGGCTCGCTCATCGGACGGGTCGTGTTGCAGCGGATGCCGTCGGGCTGCTTGGTCGACTCCACGTGGATCACCTCGGCGCCGAGGATGGCGCAGGCGTGACCGATGAGCGGGCCGGCCCAGAACGCGGTGACGTCGAGCACGCGGATCCCGGCAAGTGGGAGGGGGACATCGCCGACGGTTGCCGCTCCTTTCGCGACCGCGACCGACGACGTCTCGATGCGCGCGCGGTGCGACTCGGTGTCGCGTCCGATCGCAGGCGCCGCACCGAAGGGGCGCGGCGTCGCACCACCGCCGAGGCGATAGGGGACCGCAGGTTGGATCACCCCGTAGGCGTTGGCGGTGAACGAACCCGCGCCGACGAGGTGGTCGAAGTGCGGCAGGTTGGCGCCGTTGCCCACCTCCGCGACCGGGATGCGCATCGCGGTCGCGAGCTCGACGACATCGGCGGTCTTCTGTGAGGACGTCCACGCGTCGATGACGGGCTCGATCTCGTCGCGGTGCAGGGTGCGGTACGTGCCGCGCGCCATCCGCTCGTCGGCCAGCCAGTCGTCACGACCGACCATCACGCAGAAGTCGAGCCACTGCTGCCCGGTGGTGGTCTGCAGCGACACCCAACCGTCGGCGGTCGGGTGCACGTTCGGGAGCTGCGACGAGCGCAGCGGACGGAACGGCTCCCCCGCCACCTGGAACCAGGTGACCGGATAGAGGGGCTGGCTGTACATGAGCGCGTCGAGCGCGGCCACGTCGACGAGATCGCCGATCCCGTGCTCGGTCGCGCGCCGCAGCGCGGTGAGCGCACCGATGGCGCCGTAGACCCCCGCTGCCCACTCGCCGGGGGTACCGCCGCACATCAGCGGGGGCCGGGACGGGGTGCCTCGCTGCACATGACCGCCACAGAGCGCCTGACGGGTGAAGTCGGTCGTCGGCCGGTCGGCCCAGGGGCTGTCGAGGCCGAACGGGCTCAGGGCGACGACGACCAGGCCGGGATGCAGGTCGTGCAGCGCGCGCGGCGCGCACGCGGGATCGTCGGCAACCGTGCTGCCCGCCGCCCACACCACCACATCGGCGCGCGCGACCAGCGCCCGCGTGAGTTCGACGTCGCCCACGACGCTGTCGCTCGACGCGCACAGGAAGCGGAACAGCGCGCCGTCCTCATCCGGCGCGAGCGACGCGCCGCACTCGACCACCCGACGAATCGGATCGCCGCCGGCGTCCTCCACCTTCACCACGTCGGCGCCGCCGTCGGCGAGCAGCTTGGCGCAGTACGCCCCGGCGAGTCCGCTCGACAGGTCGACCACCTGCACGCCGGAGAGAGGCCAGGCGTCGCTCATCACCGGGGACGGTAGGCCAGCAACACCACGGCCGGGTGATGCCTCCCCCCTTTCCGCGCACCCGGATCGGTGGTTGGCTCGCGACGTGGGCATCGGGGCGCGACCGTGACCGCGGCCTGGATGTGGGCCTGGGCCGAGCTGCGCGCGCGCTGGAAGGCCTGGCTGCTGCTGGGCATCCTGGCCGGAGTCACGATGGGGGTGGCCGCAGCCGGGTGGGCCGGCGCCCGGCGCACGGAACGCGCGGTCCCCGACGCCGTGCGCGCCATCAGGTTGCCCACCGCGGCGGTGCTGGCCAACGACCCCGCATTCGGACCGGAGCGGCAGGCGGCGATCGCACGACTGCCCGGCGTCACCGAGACGTACCGGTTGCTCGTGGCGGTCGGGAGCACGGTCTACGAGCCGAAGGGCCTGACCGACCTCGGCGAGGTCTACCCCGTCACCGCGAGCTCGATGCGGCTCTTCGCCCGCCCGCTCGTCGCCGGCCGCATGCCCGACCCGCGCCGCGCCGACGAGGCGACGGTCAACGAGGTCATGCGCGACCGCTTCGGCCTCGACCTCGGCTCGACGATGGTGATCGGCCAGGACGCCGCCGCGCCCGGTGACCTCCCGCCCGGGCTCGAGCCTCCTGGCGGTGTCACCAGCATCCGCCAGCGGGTGAAGATCGTCGGCATCAGCAAGTCGGTGTCGAGCGACCCGGACTGGACGCCGTCGAGCGGATTCGTCGACAAGTACCGCGACCACATGGCGGCGCTCACCAACGAGTTCGTGACGCTGCGCGGCGGGCCCGCCGCCATCCCGGCGTTCACCAACCAGGTGAACCGGATCCTCGGCCATCCCGTGAACGTCGAGGACGTCCGCGATCTCTACGGCATCCGCAAGGCGCGCAACGTCACCGACCTCGAGCGCGACGGCCTCCTCCTGTTCGCGTTGGCCGCCTTGGTGGGCGGCGGCGTGCTCGTCGGTCAAGCGCTCGTGCGCACGGTGTCCGCGAGCGCGGTGGATCTCCCGACGTGGCGCGCGATGGGCGCGGATCGCCCTCTCGCGCTGCGCGCGCTCGTCATGCCCGCAGCGGTGACTGCGCTCGTCGGCGCAGCGACGTGCGTGGTCGTCGCGATCGCGCTGTCATCACGGTTCCCGCTCGGGACCGCGCGCGACTACGACCTCGACCTCGGGACCCATGCCGACTGGTTGGTGTTGGGGATCGCGATGGTGACCGTGCTCGTCGCGGTGTTGGCCATCGCCGCGGTCACCGTGTGGTGGCGGGCCACCCGGGCCACGCCCGAAGTCACGCGGCCGTCGTTCGTCGATCGGATCGTGGCCCCCATGAGTCGCACGCCCGCGCTGATGATCGGCGCGCGGCTCGCGGGCGAGCCCGGACGAGGCCGGCGCGCGGTGCCGGTGCGGTCGGCGTTGATCGGTGCCGTCGCGGGCGTGATCGGGGTGGTGGGGTGCCTCACGTTCCGGGCCGGGATCGAGGACGCGGTGCACGAGCCGCGCCGCTCCGGCATCGTCTGGGACTACGTGCTCGCCGCCGGAGATGGCGTCGTGCCGCGGGCCGTCCAGGGCAGGGTCGCCGACGACCGCGGCGTCACGACCGCGCTCGACGCCCGATGGGAGCGGGCGGTGCCGATCGACGGTCGTCCGGTGCCGACGTTCGGCACGCGCGCGGTCAAGGGCGCGATGCCCCTCGTGCTCCTCCGCGGACGCGCGCCGGTGGGCCCGGACGAGATCGCGTTCGCTCCCACCACGATGAAGTCGCTCGGCGTGCAGATCGGCGACCGCGTGGGCGTCGGCGACGACGCGAAGCGGGCCACCGTGGTCGGCGAGGCTCTGCTGCCGGCGACGTCGCACACCGACTACGACCAGAGCGGCTGGATGACCGCCGCCGGGCTCACCCGCGCGATCGGGAAGCCGGGGGGCAACGGCGAGGACTACCTGCTGCTGCGATGGCGCACGGACATCGACGTCGACGCGGCGGAGCGGCGCATCACGCGGATCGGCGGCCAGGACCTGTTCGCGCAGCCGGCGGTGTTGCCCACCGCGGTCGCAGATCTCTCTCGCATCGTGGACCTGCCGCTCGCGCTCGGCGCGTTCTTCGGCCTGCTGGCCTGCGCCACGGTCGCGCATGCGCTGGTCACCACGGTGCGCCGGCGTCGCCACGAGCTCGCGGTGTTGCGAGCGGTCGGCTTCACCCGGCGTCAGACGCGCGGCGCGATCGCGTGGCAGTCGACGCTGCTCGCGGTGGCTGGGGTCGTCGTGGGTGTCCCCGTCGGGATCGCGGTCGGACGGCTCTCCTGGCATTGGCTCGCGGACGACTTCCCCATCGTCTACGTACCGCCGTTCGCACTGCTCGCCGTCGTCGCGGTCGCCGGGATCGCGATCGCGCTCGCCAACGCACTGGCCGCGGGACCCGCCCACGCCGCGACCCGCATCCGCCCAGCGGAGGCCCTGCGCGTCGAATGAGTCCGGCACCCCACGACTTGCCCCTCGCGACGCGTGGGGTGGCACACTGCACCGTCTCGTCGTCACACGCCCGGGGTGAGTGAGCCGGTGGCCACGGATTTCGAAGCAGAGCTCGGCGAGCTCCGAGCGCTGACCGACACGACGCTCGCGCGGCTCGGCCTCGACGACCTGCTGGACGAGCTCCTCGATCGGGTGCGCGACATCCTCAACGCCGACACCGCAGCCGTCCTGCTGGTCAATCGCCGAGCCGGTGAGCTGGAGGCCCGCGCCGCTCACGGGATCGAGGCCGAGGTGCGCCAAGGCGTGCGGGTCCCACTGGGGCTGGGCTTCGCCGGGCGCATCGCGGCCACTCGCCAGCCCCTCGCGCTCGAACGGGTCGATGCCACCACGGTGACGAACCCGATCCTGTGGGAGAAGGGCGTGAAGGTGATGCTCGGCGTTCCGCTTTTCGGTGCGGGCGAGGTGATCGGCGTCCTCCACGTCGGACGGGTGGCGCAGCGACCCTTCGGCGCGCGCGACGCCGCGCTGCTCACCGTCGTCGCGGATCGCGTCGGGGCGTCGATCCAGGCCCGACAGTTCGTCGCCGAGAAGGCCGCGGCGTACCTGCTCGAGCAGAGCCTCCTGCCGGCGAAGCTGCCGAACTGGCCGGGATTCGAGATGGCGACCCGCTACGTCACCGCCGAGTCACGATCGGTCGGCGGCGACTGGTACGACCTCTTCGCGCTGCCCAGCGGTGAGCGCTGGATCGTCATCGGTGACGTCGGGGGCCACGGCCTCGATGCGGCGGTCGTCATGGGTCGCATCCGCTCCGCGTTCCGCTCGTACGCCCTGCTCGACCTCCCACCCGAAGAGGTGCTCGAGCTCGTCGACCAGAAGATGAGCCACTTCGAGATCGGCATGGTCGCCACCGTGGCGGTCGCGGTGACCCGCGAGCCGTTCGACTCGCTGCGCATCGCCAGCGCAGGCCACCTGCCCCCCGTCCTCGCCCAGCCCGGACGAGACCCGATCCTGCTCGCGACCGATCCCGAACCCCTGCTGGGTGCGGGGCTCGGAGGATCGCGTTCGTCCACGGAGTTCGCCTTCGAGCCCGGTGCGGTCCTGGCCATGTACACCGACGGGCTCGTCGAACGGCGCGACGAGCCGCTCGACGCCGGCCTGGACCGACTTCGAGCGATCGTCTCCGCGGACTCACCGCCGCGCGTCACCCGCGAGATCATGCGGACCCTCATCGGCGACGAAGCGCCGGCCGACGACATCGCGCTGCTGGTCGTGCAACGAACGACGGACTGACGGCACGCCGCCGGCGTCGAACGGGTTTTGCGGCGCGGCAACGGGGGGTAGTCCGGGCCCATCGGACGTCGAGCTCTCAGAGCCGCTCGACGCCGGCGTGACGTCGAGCCCTGGCCGGCCGGCCGCCGACCGGGGCTCCGTCACGTCGGAGTCCCGTCGCTGGAACGCGGGCCTGTCAGGATCAGCGGGTGCACGTCTCCGTCGTCGAGTGGCTCGTGATCGCAGTGACAGTCGCGCTCGCGTCCACCGTGCAGGGCGTGGTCGGGTTCGGGTCGAACCTGCTCGCGGTGCCGGTCGTGGCGTTGATCGTGCCCGCAGCGCTCCCGGGCGCGATGGTCGTGCCGGGGATCCCGATGGCGGTGGGCATGGCCGTCACCGAACGTGACCACATCGACTGGCGTGGGAGCCGGTTCCTGCTCCTCGGGCGCGTGCCCGGAACGGTGCTCGGAGTTGCCGTCGTCGCGGCGGTCTCGACCGACACCCTCGCGGTGGTCGTCGGCGCGGTCGTGATCCTGGCCGTCGCGTTGAGCATCTCCGCGTCGCATCTGCACCCGGGCATCACGCCGTCATCCGCGAGCGTGACCGGCGTCGCGACCGGCATCACCGGCACTGCCGCCGCGATCGACGGACCACCGCTCGCGCTCCTCTACCAGCACGACCCGGCGCCGGTGTTCCGGTCGACCCTCGCCACGCAGTTCGCGATCGGCACCGCGTTCACCATCACCGGGCTGCTGCTCGGCGGTCAGCTCCATGGGTGGCAGCTCCTGCTCGGCGTCTCGCTCATGCCGAGCTACTTCGCCGGGCTGGCGACGAGTCTGGCGATCCGCCCCCGCCTCGCCACTCGGAACCTGCGACCGGTGGTGCTGGCGATCGCCGCGCTCACCGGCGTGGCGGCCATCCTCAGGGCCCTCACCTGAGGCAGGTCAGCGCACCCGCGCGGCGAGGTGCTCGAGCGTGCGCCGACGGTCGGCGTCGGTGCCGGTCACGATGGCGACGAAGTCGGTGGCACCGACCGCGTGCAGCCGGTCGAGGTGCGCGCTGACCTCGGCCTCGTCGCCGACCACCGACACGTCGGCGGGGCCATCGGCGCC
>DASUAS010000233.1:0-5288 GCA_035763625.1 Acidimicrobiia bacterium | reverse complement strand
ATCATCGTGCCGATGGGCGCGTGGGTGTTCGGCCAGGCGTGTGAAGTCGCGCGCGCGATCCGCCACACCGGCGACGACACCCCCCTCACCGTGTCGATCAACGTGTCGGCGCGGCAGCTCCAGCGCCCCGACTTCCCCGAGCTCGTCGCGCGCACCGCCCGCGATGCCGGCGTCGACCCCACGACGTTGTGCCTCGAGGTGTCCGAGAGCGCGCTGCTCGAAGACCTCGACACGATGGGGGACGCGTTGTCGGCCCTCAAGGACGTCGGTGTGCAGCTCGCGATCGACGACTTCGGCACCGGGGGCTCGTCGCTCACGTATCTCCGTCGGTACCCGTTCGACCAGCTCAAGATCGACCGCATGTTCGTCGAGGGCCTGGGACGCAGCGCGGCGGACGATGCCATCGTCGCCGCGACCATCGACATGGCCCACGCGCTCGGCATGGTCGTGAGCGCGGAAGGCGTCGAGACCGAGGAGCAGCAGCAGCGTCTCGCCGAGCTCGGATGCGACCGCGCGCAGGGCTACCACCTCGGCGCGCCCGAGGAGCTCGCGACACCGCGACTGGTGCTCGTGCGTCAACAACCGGCCTAACCTCCTCGCATCGGGGTTTCCCGGAAGCGCCACCAAGTGAAGGAGCGACCCGATGGGTCTTCTCGACAAGGTCAAGGAAACCGCACAGAAGGGCGCCGACCTCGCGAAGGAAGGCGTCAAGGCGGGTCAGGACAAGATCGACGAGCAGAAGCTCAAGAAGAAGGTCGGCGACCTGAAGGAAGAGCTCGGTGGCGTGGTGTACGCCCAGAAGTCGGGCACCACCGCCGAGGGCGTCGACGCCGAGGTCGAGATCGCGCGCATCGTCGCCGAGATCAACGCCGTCGAAGCGGAGCTCGCCGCGAGCGCGGCCGCCGACGACGAAGCCGCCGCCGACTCGGAGTAGACCGGCCGTGACCAGCTCGCCCGCGGAGACGCAGCGAGCGGGAGCGAGCGGGGGAAGCGCCGTCTAGAGCGTCGCCAGCGCGGGTGCGGCGGCCACGACGTCGCGCCCGAGCTCCCGGTCGCCGTCGACCACGACCCGCAACTCGTCGGGCGCGACGCGTGCGCCGACGAGGTGGCACCAGTCGACCACGTCGGCGGTGATGGTGACGTCGGGTTCGGTCGTGGTGTCACCCGCGCCGAGCGGCACGAGCCAGTCACCACCGCCGGGGCCGGTGAGCACCAACCGCGCCGTCCGGCCGTCGTGGACACCGCCGGCCATCGCCAGCGCGAGCGGCAGGATGCGGCTGGCGAGCTCCGACATCAGCGACAGGTGCCGGGGCTCGGGTGGTGTGCGGGGCCGACCGCACGCCTGCTGCAGGTCCTCGGTGTGGACCCACGTCTCGAACGCACGCACGAGCAGCGTGTCGTCGCGCGTGAGCCCGAGGCCCCGCCAGATGGCCGTGCGATCGGGGTTGGCCTCGGCCCAGGCGCGGTTCGCCTCCACCGAGTCGCGCCACAGCGTGACGGCGTCGTCGAGCTCGCGCCCGGCGAAACGCGGCAGGAGCGCCTCGGTGCGTGGGTCGATCTCCTCCTCGCGGAGGTCGTCGATGGTCGGCGTGCCGAGGTTCTGGGCCAGCAGGCTCTCCTGCGCGGCCATGTGCACCACGAGGTCGTGGGCGGTGAGCCCGTTCGGGGTGACGACGTCGAGCACGTCGTCGGGGAGGTCGCCGATCACCTGTCCGAGCCGTTCCGACAGCGAGACGTACACGTCGATGACCGGATCGACCGGTCCCATGCGCCGCGCCGCGGCCGCGTCGAGCACGCCGGCGCGCATGCGCGCGGGCGGCTCGGTGGCGTCGGCGGCGCCGAGCCATGCGGCGACGCTGGCCAGCCGAGCGGCCTCGAGCGCGAGGTCGGGGCGTCGCGCCAGCACCGCTTCGATGGCGGCGGTCTCCCCGGGCTCGCACGCGTCGAGCGCGTAGGCACCGAGCAGCTCTCCGACCTCGGCATCGGACAGTTCTCGAGGGTTCACCACTCACCCCCCTCGGCTTCGAGCGCATCGGCGATGCGGCGCAGGGCGAGCCGCATCCGCGACTTGGCGGTGCCTTCCGGGATGCCCAGCGTCTCGGCCACCTGGCGGTACGTCCGGCCCCCGAAGTAGGCGAGTTGCACCGCGCGTCGCTGCCCCTCGGGCAACTCGTCGAGCGCGGCACGCACCCGTTCGGCGGTGAGGAGCGCGGTGGCCATCTCCTCGACGTCGGGCGCGGCAACCGCGCGCGTCGCGTCGCGTTCAGCGCGACGACGGCCCGCCTCCTCGCGCCGCACGTGATCGACGGCGCGCCGGTGCGTGAGTGTCCCGAGCCACGTGCGCAGGCTGCCGCGCGCCGGATCGAACGCCCCCGGCCGTTCCCAGAACGAGACGAACACGTCCTGGCTGACGTCCTCGGCCGCCCTCGCGTCACCGATCACCCGCACCGCGACGCCGTAGACGAACGAGGCGTACTGGTCGTAGACCTCGCGCAGGGCGACGTCGTCGCCGGCCACGACGCGATCGCGCACCGCCGCCTCCCAGTCGCTCGGAGCGACTGCGCGCATCGTGGCGCGACGATCGGTGGTCACGACCGCACCCATCGACGGTTCATTCGCCACCGGCCCCGACCCGGATCACCGGTGACGTGCGCCGCGCTACCCCGTGAAGACGGGAGCGGCCTGCACGGCCTGCGCCGCCGGCGTGATCGGCTGGATCGGCGGCGCGGGCGGGAACGTGTTGGTGACGGTGATGGTGGCGGCGTCGCCGATCACGTCGCCGAACGTGGCCTGGTTGTCGTCGGGTCCGCAGTTGCCGAGGAACGGCGGCCCGCTCTGGTCGGTGTCGCCGCGGACGATGCTGCACGCGTACGTGGTCGACGTCGCACCGCCGTTGACGGTTTCGTTCGCGGTGCACTGCATCCCCGCGCCCGCGGTCACGACGTTGTTGCTCGTCGGGTCGCCGTTGGCGTCGAAGGTGATCTCCGTCGGGGTGGGTGCCTGCGCGACCGGCTGGAGCTGGCTCTCGCACGTGACCTCGACGGTGAACGTCGTGCCCGCCGGCACCGGCCCGGTCACCTGCTTGACCACCGTGAACGAGTTCGTGGGCGGCGCGCCCGCTCCGCTCGGCGCTGCACCCAGCGCGACCGCGCCCGCCGCGAACGCCGCGATGACCAGGATCCTGGCCGTCTGCCTCATGTCCCCACTCCCTGGTCGTCTCGCCTTCGAACGACCGGAGACCTTACAGGTCGCCGCCACCCGCGCGCGCGGACACCGTGAACCGGGCCTGGATCATCGCCGCGCCGAGGACCGCGTACACGACCAGCCCGAAGCCGGGTTCCGGTCCCCACCAGAGGCTCAAGTCGCCCGCCCACCAGACCACGGCCGCCACCACCCAGACCACCAGCGCCACCTTGATCGCCAAGCGGGAGCTCTTGCCGAGGAAGGCGACTGCGCCGGCGGTGAACCCGTCGATCGCCACCAGGGGCGGGAACACCGAGAAGAACGACCCGCCCGCGGCCGCGACGCCCTTGCCGCCGCGGAAGCCGTTGTAGACGGGCCAGCAGTGTCCTGCGATGACCGCGGTCCCGGCCGCGTACGCACCCGCGTCGCCCAGCGCCAACCCGACGAACCCCGCGAGCGCGCCCTTGGCCGCGTCCATCACGATGACGAGCAGACCCCACTTCTTGCCCAGCACGCGTGCCGCGTTGAGCCCACCCGGGTTGCCGCTCCCCGACTCCCGCAGGTCGACCGCAGCCTTGTCCGGGCCGCGTGAGGCCAGGCGCGCGACGAGATCGGCCGACGGGAACATCCCGATCACGTAACCGACGAGCGCGCCCACGAGGATCTGCCCGACGTCAGCCATGCGCCGTAATTACCACGAACGCCCGCACGCCCGAGCGAGTGCGGGCTCCGCCCGTGCTCGCTCGCCGGGACGGAGCGAGCGGAGGCGAGCGACGGGGGAACGGTGGCGTCAGCCGCCGGAGACGTCGCGCGGCTTGGCCTTGCCCTGACCGATCCAGGGCATCATCGAGCGCAGGCGATCGCCCACCTCCTCGATGGGGTGCTCGGCCGACTTCTTGCGCAGCGCGTTGAACACCGGGCGCCCGGCCTGGTTCTCCAGGATCCACTCCTGGGCGAACTTGCCGGTCTGGATCTCGTCGAGGATCTGCCGCATCTCGGCGCGCGTCGTGTCGGTGACGATGCGCGGCCCACGCGTCATGTCGCCGTACTCGGCGGTGTCGCTGATCGAGTAGCGCATGTTCGCGATGCCACCCTCGTAGATGAGGTCGACGATGAGCTTCACCTCGTGCAGGGTCTCGAAGTACGCCGACTCGGGCTGGTAACCGGCGTTCACCAACGTCTCGTAGCTCGCCTTGATGAGCTCGACGAGACCGCCGCAGAGCACCACCTGCTCGCCGAAGAGGTCGGTCTCGGTCTCTTCCTCGAACGTCGTGTCGAGGACGCCTGCGCGCGTCGCCCCGATCGCACGCGCGTACGCAAGCGCGGTCTGCTTGGCCTTGCCGGTCTCGTCGGCCGAGACTGCGACCAGCGCGGGCACGCCGCCGCCCTCCTCGTACGTGCGGCGCACGAGGTGGCCCGGGCCCTTCGGTGCGATCATCCAGACGTCGACGCCCTTCGGCGGCGTGATCTGTCCGAAGTGGATGTTGAACCCGTGCGCGAACGCGAGCGAGTCGCGCTCGTCGAGGTTGGGCTCGATGTCCTCCTTGTAGACGCGTGCCTGCTCGGTGTCGGGCAGCAGCACCATGATCACGTCGGCTTCCTTGCAGGCCGCCGCGGTGCTGAGCACGCGCAGGCCCGCCTCCTCCGCCTTGGCCCACGACGACGAACCTTCGCGCAGGCCGACGCGCACGTCGATGCCGGAGTCCTTCATGTTCAGCGCGTGGGCATGGCCCTGGGAGCCGTACCCGAGGACCGCGACCTTGCGTCCCTCGAGGAGCGCGAGGTCGGCGTCGTCGTCGTAGTAGATGGTGGCTGGCACAGGAGTCTCTCCCTGATCGGTCGACTCCGCTTCGCCGTCCCGCTCTGCGAGCACGGCTCCGCTTCGTCTCGTGTTCGTCTTCGGCGGCGAAACAGTCTGTCAGACCGCGCGGTTCTTCACGGCACGCAGCTTGGCCGGACGCCGGGCCAGCTTGGGCAGGGCGATGCGGCCGGTGCGCTGGAGCTCGAGGATCCCGAACGGCGCCAGCAGGTCGGTCATGGCGTCGAGCTTCTCCGGCGCCCCCGCCACCTGGATGGTGAGGGCGTCGTGGCCCACGTCGTCGATG
>DASUAS010000232.1:0-2578 GCA_035763625.1 Acidimicrobiia bacterium | reverse complement strand
TCGCGCCGTCTGCACCACGTGCGCGGTGCTCACGCCGTGCCGTCAGTGGGCCCGGGAGAACCGTGAGTACGGCTTCTGGGGTGGCGAGTCCGAAGAGGAGCGCGCCGCGGCCGGGTACCGCGTCGACATGCCCGTCGGACGCGTCGCTCGGTACCCCAAGGGGAACGGCACCCCCGTCGAGCCCCGCACCCCCCGCGTCGCCTAGCGGCGTCTCGTCTCCCTCGCTCACTCCGTTCACTCCGTCTCGTCTCCCTCGTTCACTCCGTTCACTCCGTTCACTCCGTCTCTTCTCCCTCGCTCGCTCCGTCTCCGCGGACGAGCACCGGAAGAGGCGGCGGCTCGCCCGGATCCGGATCCTCAGGCTGTCGTGGTCACGGCACGGAGCGTCGAAGAGGCCAGTCGTAAGCTGGCTCGATGACCGATGGCCTGGTCTGGGAACGGCATCCGACGCTCCGCCGACCGTTGCTCGTCGCCGCGTTCTCGGGGTGGAACGACGCCGGCGACGCCGCCACCGGGGCGGCCGACTGGCTCGTCCGGCAGCGTGATCCGGTCCGTCTCGCCGGCATCGACCCCGACGAGCACCTCGACTACCAGTCGCATCGCCCCCAGATCGAGCTCGTCGACGGCGTGGCGCGCGCGATCACCTGGCCCGCGAACGACTGCTACGCGGTGACGTTCGACGAGCGCGACCTCGTCGTGTTGAAGGGCGTCGAGCCGAACGTGCGATGGAAGTCGTTCTGCCGCGCGGTGGTGTCGGTGGCCGAGGAGACCCGCTGCGAGATGGTGATCACGCTCGGCGCCCTCCTCGGCGACGTCCCCCACACCCGCGCCGTGCGGGTGACGGGCACCGCCTCGGATCCGGAGCTCGTCAACGGCCTCGAGCTGCAACGCTCGCAGTACGAAGGCCCGACCGGCATCGTCGGCGTGCTGCACGACGCCTGCCACGCCAGCGGTCTGCGGTCGGCGTCGCTGTGGGCGCCGGTGCCGCACTACGTCTCGTCCCCGCCCAACCCGCCCGCGACGCGCGCGCTGCTGGAACGCTTCGCGCAGCTCGCCGAGCTCGACCTCGACCTCCACGGGCTCGACCAGCTCGTCGATCTCTGGCGGGTGCAGGTCGACCACGCGATCCGCGACAACGACGAGGTGAGCACGTACGTGCGCGAGCTCGAGGGTCGCGTCGACGCCGAGGACGCCGACGACCGGGGCATCGTGCTGGGCGGTCACCCCGCGGGCGGTGGCTCGGTGCCCGACGCCGAGGAGCTGGCGGCCGAGGTCGAGCGCTTCCTGCGAGAGCAGGACGGAGGCTCCTAGTTCCGTCGCTCGCTTCCGCTAGCCGACCAGGTCGCGGGCGACGGCTTCCCAGAGCTGCGTCGAGAGACCGAGCGACTCCTGGTCGACCTTCTCGTCGTTGCCGTGGAACATCACCGCGAAGTCCTCGTAGGGCAGGCGCTTCGAGAAGAGCCCGAAGCCGTAGCCGACCGCGCCCGCCCGCCGGTAGAAGCGGTTGTCGGTGCCGCCGACCATGAGCGACGGCACCAGCGCGGAGTCCTTGCAGAGCGCGGCGCTGGTGCGTGACAAGGAGTCCCACAACGGGGTGTCGATGGGCGACGACGTGGCGGGATCGTCGTTCGACTCGATCTCGACCGCGTCGGCCAGGTCGCCCAACGCGTCGCGCAGCAGCGCGGTGGCCTCCTCACCCGTCTGACCGGGCAGGGTCCGGATGTCGACCTCGAGCTCCACCAGGTCGGGGATCACGTTGGTCTTGGTGCCCCCGTGCGCGACGGTCGGCGCGAACGTGGTGTGCGTGCACGCGTGCCAGTGGCGCGCGACGCCGACGGGCAGCTCGGCGAGCGCGTCGGCGAAGCCGTCCTCGCTGAGCAGCGCCTCGGTGAGCTCGGGCTCGTACTCGAGACCTTCGACGAACTGGTGCCACGACTCGTGGATCTGCGTCTGCGGTCGGTACTCGGCGATGCGCCGCACCACCTCCGCCGCCGTGACCAGCGCGTTGTCGGTGCGGAAGGGCTGCGAGCCGTGCCCCGGGGTGCCGTGCACCCGGATCTTGGTCCAGAAGGTGCCCTTCTCCCCCACCACCACCGGGAGGCGAGGACCAGCCGGCGTGGGGATCTGGAACCCACCCGACTCGGTGAGCACGTAGTCGGCGTACACCGCGTCGCGCTCGTGCTCGAGCAGCCACTCGGCGCCCCATCGACCGAGGGCCTCCTCGTCGGCGACGGCGAGGTAGAGCAGCGTGCCGCGAGGCCGGAAGCCGCTCTCGGCCAGCCGGCGGAACGCGACCGCCTGCGACGCGGTGAGGTTGAGCATGTCGACCGCGCCGCGGCCCCACACGAAGCCGTCGACGATCTCGGCGCCGAAGGGGTCGCGCGACCAGCCATCGGGGTTGACGGGAACCACGTCGGTGTGGCCCATCAGCAGCAGCGTCGGCGCGTCGGGGTCGGTGCCCTCCATGCGCACGACGAGGCTCTGGCGACCCGGCTGCGGTTCGAAGATCTCGTGGTCGCCGACGCCGGCGAGGTAACCCGACAACAGGTCGACGCTGCGGGTCTCGACGCCCGACGCC